>JAZFZF010000166.1:0-11846 GCA_036443875.1 Nitrososphaerales archaeon | reverse complement strand
ATATCCATGATTCTTCTTCCGCCCATCAAGATCCTGTTTCTGCTCTGTTACTGATATCTCCCTTGACAAGCATCCTCTGGGATGCGATGATACCTTCGTCACCTTATATCTGGTTCAATATTATTATCTGATAGGAACCTGAAATTATTTCTGCTATCATCTGCAACATCTGCTTTTACCCTGCTGACATTACAGTTCTGCATTGCCCCCTTTGCCGGTGGTACCAGTTTCCTGCTGTCATGCAGATGCTCCTCCGTTACCCTCATTACAACTACCTCCTTGCTTTCCTTATCCACAGATATGTGCATCTTTATGAATCCCCTCCTAATATGCCATTTCTTCTTCCCTATTCATTCTCCCCTATTTGCTACCTTTATGCCATAGAAATCTGCCGCTATCACAATATCCTCCTGCTTGATCGATGGTTCTATGGTAACGTGTATCTTTGCTACCCTCCATGCTATTCTTGTATAGTTAGGTGTACCTAGTCTGTCAACATGCTTACTTTACACCCCTGAATCTTTCTAGCTGTCTGTATGGCAGCAGGTAAGCATACACGATAGAAATGCATGACCAGGAAATTCTGGATACACGCAAGGTTTGCCTGTATTTCCCTCATTCACCCTAGCATGTTCATTTGACCATGAATCCATGAAATCCATATCAAGAAGCATCTCTCTTCTTCTTACTAGTTGGGATAATTGTACTCCTTCCAGTTCCTATCAGGCATGAATCTCCTTAGCAATGCTAATCAAAATCTTATCCTCTCAAACACACACGATCTCTTGTTTAATTATTCAAAACAGCACAATAGGTTACCATTCGAGTCAGAAACTGCTTAGAATTAGCAGTTAGCTATCCGATTTATAAAATGAAAAAGGGTATAGTTTCTTTAGATCACTTGCCACGGTCTTGTCGCTATTGCTACACCTAATCCGGCTGCTATAAGTATGGATTGATAGATGACGCTGCCAGTAGAGACAGGTTTCACTATTGGTTCGCCTGTTACTACCACGGTTTGACCTGGTCCTAGACCTGGGCCTATGTTCGCAACGTTAAGCTGCGTATGCAAGTGGTACACAGCTGGTTCAAGCGCTTTGATCCTCAATGCGTAATCTACCTCACCATTTGCGGGAATGTCAAATACGTTTCCAGGTGGGTCTCGTGCCATGAACTCCCATCTGTTACCAGCATTTGTGGAATCGCTAAACACTGAGAGCCAAGCCCTCGAATCTCTATTAATTAGACTGATCAATTTTCCTCTGACCTCAATTTCCTCGCCTGTTTCCACCGTCTGCGTAGAGAAGGTCTCATCGGTAATTCTGATGAACCTGCTCTGCAGCTGTGCCTGCACACCATGACCCCACGCATTTTCTAACATGAATGTAGCACTGCCCAATACTATTACCGCAGCAAGACTTGCCATTATTAGTGCCTTGCTTGTCTTCATCAAACCATAACGACGGAACACAAAGATATATATTTTTTCTTTATAGACGCTCCTTGTATAAAGATAAAATATAATACGTTATCTATGGTTGTTACAGAACTTATGAACGTATAGCTATGATGTTTATCGTTAGCGCTAATCATACTCTTGATAGAATTTCTTGTATAGATAGGCAAATTTTGACAATATTTTATCCACAAACTATGTAATTTATGTAATAGATTACATTTATTGTCAAGAATTTACACTGTAATGCTAATATATCTAGAATGATATTCTAATATTGAGTAACTATGGCACAAATGCCAGCACTAATTCCAAAGGAAGTAGAGATACAGAGACTGAAGAAAGTGATGATCATGATCATCGCACTCGGATCCGTCGCTGCTTCAGTCGAAGTTGACAACTTTGTAGACGGTTCATTACACCAGACTTCGATCAGAGACTCGGCATTCACACCAGCTCATTGGTGGTTATACAGCCACTTCGTGGCTCTGCCATTGGGTTGGGGTGCTGTCATGATCTATGACCGAAGAATTCCATCACTACGCGGTCCAAACAACACAGTGAACACTGGTCTGAAGATAACCGTCATCGGTTACCTTGCTACTATGTTCACAATAGGTATCAACGAGATGTGGCACTTCTGGTTCGTTGAGGAAATCTTCGCTGTGCCCAATCATTGGATGTTCAACATGGGTGTCGTTCTGGCATTCATGGGTGCATTGGCCTACGTGGTCAGAGTCTATGCTCGTATGATTGAGCTTGGTGTGGAAACACCACCAAGTAACCCATACGTAGCAGAGATGTACAAGCAGGCTCTAGAGGGCAAACTATACAGCAGAAGCATCCCATAAACGTACTCGCTAAAACCCGTCCCCGTAAGGGGACTATCCTTTGTTTCATTTGCCTACGAAAGCGTATTGTGTTGAAATTTTGTGCTTGCACGTATGAGTTCTATAGCAAAATATAAAAAGCCATTTTACTTGTAATAAGTATAATGTCCAGAGATACTCCGAGGGATGAAGTCGAAAAGATGATAGGTACAAGAGTGGAAAACATGAAAGGACTTTTCATAGTAGGCTTTGTATTGTCATGGGCTGCATTAGCGGTTGGTATCTGGGTGGGAGTTACATACTATCCATGGGCTTATGCAATGGGTAGTGGAATATTTGCGCTTGTAGTACTTACAATTATTCAGTCACTTGCATTCCTCTTCATGTGGAAGACAGCAATGGAAAAGCCCGTAAATCCGTAAAATTAAGCAAATACTTTTTTTCCTTTGTTCTTTTATTTTATTAATTGATATTATAAAAGGCTAAAATCTTTTATAATGGTTATCCGCCACCTACATCTGCTATGGTCTGGATGCGACGTTGTGTACACTACATATTCATAGTAGTGATTGCAGTGAATTCTACTCTACTAACAATAAACGCAGGCGACTACGTATTCTACACAGACTGGGCTTGGACATCATTCGTCATATTCAACCTTTCGCAATCAACCATGCTTGCGGTTGGAGCAATTTACTACCTCACCTTCACAGGTGTACCGGGTACCGCGACGTACTACGCGACGATCATGACAATATATGTATGGATTGCAAAGGGTGCATGGTTTGGATTAGGGTATCCATATGATTTCATCGTTACACCGGTATGGATACCAAGCGCGATGCTGTTGGACCTTGTGTACTGGGCCACTAGGAAGAATAAACATGCGGCAATATTGATTGGTGGTGTGCTGATAGGAATGACGATGCCACTGTTTAATATGGTCAACTTGATGCTGGTTGCTGATCCGTTGGAAATGGCATTTAAGTACCCGAGACCAACACTGCCGCCTTATATGACGCCAATAGAACCTCAAGTGGGGAAGTTTTATAACAGTCCAGTGGCACTTGCAGCCGGTATTAGTGCTGTATTGACTGTGCCCATGGCTGCATTGGGTGCGAAGTTAACGACTTGGACATACAGATGGATGGCCGCTTGGAGTAAGTGGGACTAACCCTACTTTTTTATTTTTTTTGACTAGAGCTATCGTTAGAAATTTAGTAGTTAATCGAGTCCTTACTTCTAATTATACTTATGAAGTTCTATCCCGAGCCACACGTACTATATATGCAACAATAACAAGTTCTACAGTTAATGTCATGGACTTGAGATGATTTCAAAACGCCTTCGGAATAACTAAAAACAAGTATGGGTTAAACTTTCACGATATGAACCTTGTAGCATTATACTCTGGCGGAAAGGATAGTACGTTTTCGGTTTACAAGGCTCTGGAAGAGGATCACCAAGTGTCATGCTTGGTTACACTCCTACCAGATAGGGACGACAGTTTGTTCTTTCATTATCCTAACGCCTGCTACACACTTTACCAAGCAGAATGCATGGGCTTGCCATTGATATACAGAAAGGCAAGGTGTGACAGTAATGAACATGAACTAGATGCGCTTGAGCAGGCTTTTACAGAAGCGAAACTTACATTCGCCGTTGACGGGACAGTTACTGGTGGTCTGGCAAGCAGGTTCCAGCAGGAGAACTTTCAGAGGGTCTGCAATAAACTTGATTTACGATATTACAGCCCAAGCTGGGGTGTTGATCAAACGCAGTACATGCACCGTCTTCTTGCAAATAACTTCATGATAATGATCGTTGGTGTTTCAGCAGCTGGCCTAGACGAAAGATGGTTGGGTCGTATAATAGATTTTCAGGCATTGAGTGAACTCGAAAATTTAAGCAAGAAACATGGATTTAGCATAGCATTTGAAGGTGGCGAAGCAGAAACTTTTGTCCTTGACTGTCCGATATTCAAGAAGCGTATAGAGGTAAAAGACGGAAAAAAATACTGGGATGGAGTAAAGGGATATTTCAGAATAATGGGTGCAGAGGTAACCACCAAATCGTCTCCGGGATGATCTTTAAAAGTAATTCCAGAGAGCAATTGATATCTATTCTACTACGATGGCTTTCGCTGTAAGTAGATTAATGAATGTCTTGTGATGCATTAGTTTGAAATACTTGATGTGGCATTAGTAAAGGAGGGTTAACTTTGGTTCTAGATTCTCTACGAAGCGGTTTGAGAAATGCATTGAAGAAACTGGTTGGAGCCTCGAGCGTGGATGAGAATTTAATCAGGGAACTTGCAAAGGATGTGCAGAGGTCACTTCTCGCATCTGATGTTAACGTTAAACTCGTTCTTGATGTCACAAATAAGCTCCAAGAAAGGGCTTTGCACGAGCAACCTCCTCCAGGTTTGTCTAGGAAGGATCACATTGTAAAGATACTATACGATGAAGTGGCAAGGTTGCTTGGAGAAGAGAAACCTCTTTCCTTCAGGCCAGATAAGACAAACATTGTGCTTATGCTTGGCATACAGGGAAGCGGTAAGACAACCGTTACTGGCAAATCGGCGAGGTGGTTATCAAAACATGGCTACAGGGTTGGTGTAATAGGTGCCGATACCTTCAGACCAGGTGCGCTTACTCAGCTGAAGACGATATGTAACAGAGTCAACATAGATGTATATGGTGATGAAAGGATAAAGGATCCAGTAGAAATAACGAGGAATGGTCTAGAGTATTTCAAAACATCTAATTTTGACATTATCATAATTGATACAGCTGGAAGGCATAAGGAAGAAAAGGAGTTACTAGAGGAGATTAACAATATTTACAAGACAGTTACCCCAGACCTGGTGCTTCTTGTTATAGACGGAACCATAGGGCAACAGTGTTACAATCAGGCAGAAGCATTTCACAAAGCTGTTCCAGTTGGTGGTATAATTGTAACGAAACTCGATGGAGCTGCTAAAGGAGGGGGTGCGTTGTCTGCTGCAGCTGCGACTGGGGCAAGGATAATGTTCATAGGAACTGGTGAAAGAATAGACGACTTGGAGCAGTTCTCGCCTACCAGATTTGTCGGTAGATTACTGGGAATGGGAGATATCAAGGCTTTGCTGGACATGGCTAGGGAACTTGAGTCGGAGGCTGATGAAGCGAAAGTTAAGAGAATAACCACTGGAAAAATGACGATAGACGATTTCTACTTCCAACTGGAACAGGTAGGAAAGATGGGTTCATTACGAGCAGTCTTTGAACACGTTCCGGGGCTGTCCGGCGCAATGAAAGATGAAGATATAGATGTGATGGAGACAAAGATGGTTAAATGGAGATACATCATACAATCCATGACAAAGAAGGAAAGAGCGAATCCGGATCTCTTCAATGCTTCCAGAGTAAAACGTGTTGCACGTGGTTCTGGAAAATCCGAACGTGACGTGAAAGAATTGTTGTCCAACTACAAACGTTCAAAAGATGTCATGAAGGCATCAAAGGGGAGGCAGATGCAGGGCTTGTTAAGGAGACTCGGCATTGGTTAGCGTAGTAAATATAGCGCCTGATATCCTGAAAAAATATACTCTATGCACGACATGTCTAGCGAGACAGTCCCCTGGGAAGATATCAGGTGTCAAGAAAGCAAAGTCCAACTGCTATATCTGCAATGGTTTGATGGATAGGATCGATGATCTGCTAGAACTTGTTCTTAGTGCGCTGAAGGTGTACAGGTATAAAACGTTCCTTATAGGCGCAATCTTGCCATCCCATATGCTGGAGCAGGAGGACGAAATAAGAGCAAGGTTCAAGATCAAAGGAACGGAAAATGGAAAGAGCTATTTGACAAAGGAGTTGGGTAAAAGGCTTAGAAGAAAAACTGGTAGAAAGGTTGACTACATCAACCCAGATGTTACAATAAATATCGACCCTGTTAAATCCGATGTAACAGTTAGAGCAAGAGCAATATTTCTCTTCGGCAGGTACTTGAAGCAAACAAGAGGTTTGAACCAGAAACAAGACCGCTGCGATCTCTGCAGAGGTAAAGGATGTTCTCAGTGCAGTAACACAGGATTATCCGGCTTTGACAGCGTGGAGGGGATAATAATGAGAAAGTTGATTGACTCCTTCAAGTGTGACCGTGCAAAATTCACCTGGGTTGGGGGCGAGGATAGAGATAGTTTGGTTCTCAATGAAGGAAGACCCTTTTTCGTCAAAGCGATCAATCCAAAGCTTAGGTTTTCTAAGCCAAGAAGTGTGATAAAAAATGGTGTACAGGTTAAATTCCTCAAAAGGGTTGAACGATTACCAGATAAACCCCTAAAATTCAGGATTAAGACGAAAATAATAGTAGAATGTGAAAGCGATATCAGTAACACATCCCTGGAGAAACTAAATGCTCTAAATAATACATGTGTTAGATTTTCTGGGAAGCGTGGAAGAGAGGTGAGCAGGAATATTTACAAAATTAGTGTAAAGGCATCGAAAAACATTCTAACAATATTGATGGTTATGGACGGGGGGCTTACAATAAAACAGTTCGTCAATGGTAATGATATGACACCAAATATTTCACAAATTATAGGCTGTAAAGCAACTTGCAGATCTTTTGATATTTTGAATGTTAAGTTCACAGATTAATGGCCAAACACTTTAGTATCGTGTATTGAAATTGATAGAGAATGGATCCCCTTAGAAAGGTTGAAGACGCCAAACTTGCAAATCTGATCCCTCAAAGTATTTACAAGAAGATTATTAATAGGTTCAAGTTTGTGCGAGAAGGTGTTAAGAGAGTAACGCAAACCACTGGTATAAAGTATCCTTCATACTATGTTGAGCCCAGTATAGTGATATCTGTTTCCCCGATAGAGGCGGATCAAGTTGGCATTCTATTCGCTAGAACCATACCTATAGTAAGCATCCATAACAGAGTGAACGTCTTAGTACAGCTTACAGCCCCTCTCATAGCATATGGTATGAAGGGTGCTATCCATGCTGTCCTGGCGCATGAATTTCTTCACTATCTGGAACTAGTAGGCAGAATGGTCAAGATGGATATAATATCCGATGAAATATCTGGCACACTTCTCGAAGGAACCTATTCCGATTTAACAAAGTTATTCGAGCCAAAAACTGTGTTTAAGGATAGGTCATTGGTACAATTAATTACGAAAAAATTCCCTGAAGGATTTCACGATCCTAAGCTTGAAAATAAATGCATCAAGATGTGGCTGAAGAAAGGTCTGCCAGCAGTAAGGATAAGTATGGACAGAAATACAGTAAGAATTCCTATAAGTGCAATGGTGAATACGGAAATAGACCAAAATCTCAAGAAGAAAATATATGAGCTCAGTACTATCAAATATACTAGGAAGGGTAAACGAGGTAATGCTAAATGATAAACAGGTTCTCGATCCGCAAGAAAGGAACGAGCTTCTCAAAACTGCAGAGAAACTTGCTAGCAATTATGCTATAGAAGCCTGCTGTGCGTATGGATCTAAAGTTGCGGGCTATGCAAGATTAGATAGCGATTATGATCTTTTACTAATTCTAAAAAATTATGGTCACGTAATAAAATATTTATATGAAAAAAATAATTTGGATGTTTCTGTATTAATTGTGGACAGTAAATCACTTGTTAAGGATGCAGAAAATGCTTTACTCGGAGAATTTGCAGTAGGAAGACTGCTACATCCATACGAATCGCTGATTAATATGGACTATCTTGCAGCCGTTGAAAAAAGATACAAGAAGCGAGTTGTTTTGGAGGAGTTGAGGGAGCTTGTAGCAACAGATGCACTTTACTCAGAGCTTCTGATTCCTTTCAACTTTTTTCTCTATTCCAAGTTGCATAAGAGAGCAAAAATTTATCCTCATGCATTGTATAGTTATACAAATACCTATTCTGATGAACATGGCAGGAAAAATCTGGAAAAAAGCAGAAAAGGGTTTATGCTAGCCTTACAAGAGCTTGAGAAAGAAGGATATGTGAAACTTGATAACGGGTTCGTCAAAATCCTGGAAGGAAAGATCAGGATCAACTCTGGAGATAAAACAATGCTTAAAATGTCTAATGCGATGCGTGGCATGTTTTCATGGCTTGTTCATACATATGCAGGAAGGAGAACTCTCAATTTTGTAAAGCAAGAAGCAAAGTCAAAACTGAACAGACTTAAGACTATTAGGAATATTCCTATGGAACTTGAAAGACCCGGCTCATTGTTAAAACTGGAGGAGGGAATACGAGTTGATGGAGAAGAGTGGGTCAATGAAGTGGCAACGAAACTGAATTTTAGAGATTATTCCATAACTCAAAGAAAACTTGGTGATCTGCATGCAGCAACCACACTCTATACAATAAGTGAAAGCGGGAGAACGGAAAAACTAGTTGTAAAGCACTTGGCAAACATAAGAGCAGTGAAGTGGACTGCAGTAAATGTATGGGCAGTAGGTGTAAAGAAGTTCGATGTGGATCCTGCATCGCGATTGCGTAGGGAGTATAGAGCTCTAAGATACCTGAGGAGTATAGGCTTGAACACCCCAGATGTAGTGGCTTGTGCACCCTACAAAAAATTGCTGATAACCAGATACATAGAAGGTCTAAAATTGAGTGAAATAATAGAATCGGTGTTGTCAAACAAGGCGGATGATACGAGTTCGATAACGCGTTGGGGGCAGATACTGCAGATACTACATGCTAAAGGTCACACACTAATGGACGCGAAAGCAAGTAATATATTACTTTGTGGTAATAGACTCTATCTTACAGATTTAGAACAGTTTGCGTTTGATGATGATAAAGGATGGGATATTGCATGCTTCATATATTATTCTATGAAGTTTACTTCTAACGAAAAAGGGGCCAGAAGAGTTGTCAGATCATTTATTGACGGATATCTGCAGAATGGAAATGTTACCATAGTAGAAAAAGCGTTGAATAAGAAATACATATCTCCATTCTATCTTACACTAGTATTGGGAATAATAACTGCTGTCAGGAACGAAATCAAATCTTGTATTAATGCTTACTCTTGAATTCAGTATAACCACATCTGCCGCATGTAACCCTATCAACATGGTCGCCCATGAAGACCCCCCTGCCACATCTAGAACATTCCTTCTTCAGTTTCTTTACCTGCTCTCCCTCAACTTTGTAATACTTCCATACGCTTGTGTTCTGCCCCTTCTTTCCCATTACTCTTTGGCCTCCAATTCAGGTTTATCCCTCTCCTCTGCTTCTTTCTTTGATTTTGTAGGTTTACCACCGACCTTCATTTTTTCTTTTGCCTCAGTCTCAGCTCCTACCTTTGCCTTTTCTTCTAGCACTTCTTTAGCTTTCGCAGGAGTCCCCTCGGAAGGCTTCCTTCCTTTAGCTTTCTCTACTTCCTTTTCCTTCTTCCTTTCTTCCTTGGTAAGCATTCTCATGAAAATGTATTTTGGAAGATGCTTCTTCGCCAAGTATTCATCATCATAAACATAAATAGTGCAATTGATATCATTCATACCTGTTTTACACATGAGGCTAATTGGTAAGACAAACTTCTTATCCAATTTGAGTTCCTTGGCAAGCATTTGTACAGCTTCTTTCCTAGTTAGCTTACCTGCAAATCCCTTGAACAGGCATTTTACCTCGCGCCGCTTCAGAAGTTCGTTGGTTTTATCTTCCAAAGTTACGATTGTCATCAAGTGGAACGATTGTCATGTGGAACTCTTATAAATCTACCGTGATACACGTTCGTATTTATAATTATGAAGTTATCTTAATAATTAATGCCACGTTACATCGTGCACTTGCGTAACAATGGCTTCAACGCAAAGAATGCTGTGGATTTGCTACTCAGGGCTAGAAATCTTGCTGATGACAATGCAATCATAAGAGATTCACGGATTTCCAGCAAATATATAGAATTCGATATTACAATTAAGGCTGAAAAACTTGATAATCTACTAATGGAACTTTCGGAGATATCACCAATTGCAAATACGATAGAAATAGTATATAAGGAAATGAAGAAGGAGAAGGCTATTGAATATGCAAAATTACTCTTCAATGACGAACGATACTGGGAATGCCATGAGATTCTTGAAGACCTATGGAAGAAGGAGAGTGGTAATGAAAAAAGTTTACTACAGGGGATCATACTGACATGCGCAGCATTTGTGCACAGTCAGAAAGATGAGAATAATATATGCATGTCTATTCTTGGCAGAGCAATGGAAAAGCTGCGCGGTGCTAGCGGAATCTATTACGAAGTAGACGTGGATAGGTTCAAAAAACTGATACTGAATATTATAGATACGGAAAATAAGTATTACTTCAAGATTTAATAAGATGCAATATCCTGTTTAATACTTCATAGCCTTGCATAACTCCAAGCGAGCCTTTGCCTGCGTAACTTTCTGCAAATCTTGCTGAGTTGTCATGTTTGACCATTTTTCCTGCAAGAAGCAGGGGAACAGGATCGTCGCTATGTCCTTTCTTTATACATGGTGTTGAATGATCTCCAGATATAGCTACGGCTGTATTTTCAATGTCTATTAAATCAAGAAGGGAATCGAAAAACCTCCGATCAATCTGTTCGATACTTCTCTTCTTACCATTGCCGTCGCCATCATGACCAAAATTGTCTGGACCCTTTATGTGGACGTACACAGCGTCGTATTCTTTCAAACACTTCGCGACAACATCAGCCTTCTGTTCGTAATCATCTATACCACCAGCATTGAACGTTTGCATTCCTGCTACCTTTGCTATACCTCGTTCCACAGGCATATCGACTATACATGCAAAATTGATACCGCATGCCTTGTTCATAGGTTCCAGTATGGGCATCCTACTTCCCGCATCTCTCAAAAGTATGCAGTTTATCTCCAATTTTCCAATATTTTTCCGGTTTTTATTGACTCGGTGTTCTCTTAGTATCTTACGCGATTTTTTACTAAATTCATTAACAAGTTCGGCGGAAAGTTTTGAAGAATTAGTTTTATCCATGGGTTTGCATTCTACGAGTTTGACTTTCTTTTCCAAAGGTTTGGCAACTCCGATGCCCTTCACCCTAGAATATGCGGGGTCGGTATTGGATATCTCCGAAGATAGATTGCCTTTATCTGATCTTATACTCAGCACCGCTCTATGCCCTGTCGTAGGTATCAATACAAACGAGCAATTTAGCAGTTTTACACTATCGGTGATCGCTTTCGAGAGAGTCTCCGCTTCTTTTTTTTCAATATCCCTTCCTGCTCTCCTGTCTATTATATTCAGTTTACTGTCAATAGTTGCAAAATTTCCACGTAATGCTAGGTCACCATCCCTGAAATCCGCATCTGATCCTATTGCTTCTATAACACCCCTTCCAACATAATCTTCGTGATTGAATCTGTAGCCGAGCATGCTGAATACTGCTATATCAGATTCTGGTGCAATTCCCTTCCCTACACTGTAAACATTACCCATCACGCCATTTCTTGCAAGAAAATCCATATTCGGGGTGTAGGCAGCTTCTAAGGGCGTTAGGTTATTCAGAGAAGGATGCGGTAGGTCGCCAACTCCATCCAAGA
>JAZFZF010000165.1:0-2445 GCA_036443875.1 Nitrososphaerales archaeon | reverse complement strand
TCCATACCAACAACTGAGCCAATTTATTATAGACCAATGTTTGGTGCATTAGGAGAAGCAAAACATTCAACGTCTGTGACCTTTACTTCAAAATTAGCATTAGAGAAGGGATTAGAATCAAAACTAAATATCAAAAAGAAACTTGTTCCCGTAAAAAATTGTCGTTCAATAGGAAAGAACAATATGATTTACAACAATCTAACACCAAACATGAAATCCAGAAACATATGAAGTGAAAGTTGATGGAAAACATGCAACAGTAAATCCATCTGAAAAACTTTCTCTTGCTAGACTTTACAGTTTATACTAATTTTTCGTCGACATCAGCTAACTATAATTCATGACTTGAAAATTGGCACTTACCTCATCTTTTGGATTGTAAGATTAATCTTTGATTTCAGATGGTAATTCTTTATGTATATATCGCTTGAGTGAACGCTCTATTCTTTTCCTAAATAATCTACCCATCAAGGGGCTCTTGCCTTTAGTAGAAATTCCAACAAACAACATGTCATCAATGTTTGCGATTGCCATAGAGGAAAAGTCACTAACTTCTGGATCGTCTACAGCATAAGCAATCGCACCTATTCTCTTTGCCTTTTGCACAAGTTTCATATTCAATAAGCGATCGTTGGTACACGCAATAACAAGGTAGGGTTTTTCAAACCTATCAAGTCTTGTAGCATCCTTCAGTGTTGTTTTCACAACATCTATCTTGCCTTTTTTAGCCTGGTCGCGCAGGAACTTGTTTAGTCTATTTGTTACAACCATAATCTTGCAGTTCTGTCCCAAAAGGGATTTCACCTTTCTGGTACCTTCGGTGCCGCCACCTATGACAATTACCAACTTCCCAGCAAGGTACAGATCTATTAACATACTACACACCAGATGATCAGACAAGAGAATCTATTAAGAGTCATCATCCATTTTTAGCATAAACTGAATTAGTTGGTTGTTTAAAATTGAACGTGTAGCTACTTTATTCTTGAGCTTTAAGCTCCTCAGGAGTAAGAGGATCAGCAACTCCTAGCAAGCTATCTCTAGTAACTAACTTTGCTAATTGCTCCTCAGACCATCCCTCTGTGCCTTCAGGACGTATAGGTAGAACCATGTAATGTATGTCTGCATCAATATCGTAAACCCTAATCTCGACATTATCATCTAAATTCAATCCCCAATCCTTCAAAAGCGCCCTCGGTTCATTAATTACTCTTCTCTTGTAGGTTTCACTTACATACCATAGTGGGGGTTCTCCTAAAACTTCCCGAGGATAACAGGAACAAACGGTGCATACCACTACATTTCGGACCTCCTTAGTATTTTCTGGCACCTCTAGGCCGTTTGGATCTATAATGTCTACGATTTCAGGAGAAATGGATGGATCCCATCCATAAATCGCTTCCTTAGGGCTTACTTTCAGCAATGCTTTAAAATCAGGGTCGACCCAGGCTTTGGCGACGATTTTGGCACCGCTAATCGGAGTTCGCGCTCTTACCTGTTGATAGTGACCATTAAATGGTTCCTTACCCAATATGCCAGAGGTGACAGTAATGAAGTTGATCATTCCCAGTGCCTCTAACTCTAAGCCTTGTGGCGTTTTCCCTTGTTCCTTGTATTGTTTCTGTAGCTTTTCTACTTCACGTTTCAAATCGTCATCCGTCATAATCTTCTGATCCTTTAGAACCTCCCTGATACGCGTGATTCTCATGTCAAAGTACGGAAGATCCTTTACCGGGGCATTAGGATCATCCCAAAGTTCATCCTTCTTGCGTCGGCTAAGCTCGAATGGGAATAGTCCACAACCCGTCATTACCTCCTCAAGTGTAACAAACCTCCACACATAATCAGGAAGTGTATGCTCCTTAAAGGCAGTAATATTAGTTGGTTTGGCATGTTCAAAATGCCCCTTGGCATACTCCTCTTGTAATGCTTGTTTAAGTTCATCATCGCTAGTCATAGTTCCGACCTCTCTACACGTTCAAGCCAGTCTTCGAAGACATCGACATAAACCTTTTCTCTGTTCGAGGCCTTCGGCGAAATCTTATCCAAGTCGAAAGCGACTTGGTAATACGCAACACGCTTATTGTGATCCGGTGGAATAGAGATAAAGCCATACACTCTTTTGATCAACCCTACCATTCCTTCATGGAACTTGGGAGACCTCTTACGATCTAAGTCTCCAACGTTTGAAGGTGTTATAGTAGCATATGGTGCCGATTCCTCATAAGGTCTTCTGACATTAATGCCATGTTCTTTTGAAGAAAATTTCACTTTAACAGTATCTGCGACACGAAATTTACGTATCTGAATCATAAGCATTTATGAAAATAAGCCTATTTAAAATTTTTTCAAGTAATTTTACTTAAATAGATTATTGCCGTTTTGATGTACAATGTCTTCAAAAGAAATTATTATTTCTAAACAAAGTGTTCCAATTTTTGCAGT
>JAZFZF010000164.1:0-6415 GCA_036443875.1 Nitrososphaerales archaeon | reverse complement strand
ATCCAGCCTCTATACCCGGAACAGATTTTCCCATAACAGAAGACGACTATATAGGAGAAGTCATTTACGTAATACCTAAGATAGGATATATTACGAGGTTGATTCAGCCACCTGTAAATTATATCATAATCGCGATCATACTTGCCATACTGTTCTTCAACAGGACCAGTCGCACAAAGGGTGAGAAGCAGGACAAAGAGTCGAGTCCAGTGTTTACTGCATCACCTTCACATACAGCAGACAATTTGCCTGGTACTTCGGAAGAGCACAAGGATACAGTAGACTTGACTGACACTTCGCCTGATGAGAATATAAAAGATGATAAGGGCTCATTTGGTCCTACGTACGATGAATCATCTAAAGAGGATGAACCTAAATGATGGGTCACTAGCCGCAACACTACATTTATCCATAACTTATCATAATCCTGTATTGTTATCCACAAACATATCTTATTCTATTAACTGGGATACGTTCTAAATGAGACATGGCATAATATCATTTAATTTGATTCTTCATATACAGTTGTCCCTCGTACTATATTCATTGGGGGTGTTGGGCTTATGTTGCATAGCAGAGATTAACTTTTATGTTAGTTTACATGTAATAGAATAACTTATAGCAATTTCAGATCCTTTGTGACCTTGTCAATTAATTCAGTTGGAGCTGGTCCTATTGCAAGGGACGTAGTAGTTCCAGGTGCTAATTGCGTTAAACCGCTATCGTTAACCTGTACTACAGGCAGATCTAGATCTTCTGCATGATTTTTCGCTTTCATCAATTCATCCAAGCTCTTCACCTTAACGGCTATCTTTGTTTGTCCACTATTGTACCATCCATCGAACCATCCTCTTTTTTCTGACTTGACCCTTTCAACGCCTAATACAGATGCATGTGCTGCCTGCACCGCAATCTTTCCAGTACCCATCTTCAGATCTCTTCTAATCACAATTACTTGCTTGAACTCCAACGCAATACATTAAATATCATATCTAGAAATAGGTTTGTTCATGAAGAATAGGTATACTTGCATGTGTTCGATTGATAACCTGACTAAACGATTAGTTCTGTGCTCTAACGCGTCTTGATAAACCGTAACAACGACCTTTTCGCTGTATATAACAGTTTGTCAACGTTGCTGCCCACGATCTGTAAGACGGTTTTATGCTAAACGTTAACCAAGTAATAGGTATTACAGATGATTCATACATACCATTCGACAACCGGATGGACGCTTCTGATCAATCCTGTGCAAACCGGTAGTATCAGTTTTACAGGTTCGAAGTATAGGGGGTAGAAGTTGCCTCTCTGCTTGAAGATGCATTCAGACGCGATCTAGATGTTGTAACGAACAACAAGAATTATTGTACACCACACGATCTATAACACTCGTCTTTTACGATTGATATAATTTCTAAAGTCTTAAACTACGCATTTATCTTTACGATTCTATCATCGCCTTGACAGAATCGTGGTGTCTTCTCTTTAAAGTAAGACGAATTGTGTGTAAAGGCCACGGTAAATTTCAGATTATTGGATCGGAAGACGATGAGAGAGACCTTTGTATTACCCACTAAGGATGGAAGCAATTTCTATCTCATGCATGCTTAAATGGGACTTGCATCTAGGACAGATGTCGAGATTTTCACTCATAAGGGTCTGAGAAACGCACCACAAGCACGAACCGCATAAGTAAAATTTGATACGCTTGGGCTTTTTCAATATCTCGTAACAACACATAGGGATTTCTATAAGGCTTACTTACAATAGTTCGATCAGTTGCTAAATAGACTTGGACCAGGTGTATTTTGTAATGGTATGAGTCAAAAACATGAACAAATACATTTCGCACCGCGACAATAGTAGATACTTGTGTTAATCATAAAATAGTACCAATTTATAAGACCTGTCCAAAAATACATACTCGCATGCATCGTTGCGATGTAGTTGTAGCTGGCGGAAGTGTTTCTGGTCTGCTGACAGCAAGAGAAGCATCAGCCAGAGGGTTGTCGGTGCTGGTGGTAGAGGAGGATATGGAGATAGGTACGCCAGAGCACTGTGGAGGTCTAATCAGCGTAAACGGTATTAAGAATTTGGGTATAATTCCCACGAACCGTGTTTTGCTCCACTCAGTAAAGAAGGCAGAGATATTCTCGCCTTCAGGTTATAGTTTTACCATAAACGCGGATAAGCAGGGAGTGATAGCAATAGACAGAAGGGCTTTTGATAAGCATGTGGCATATCAGGCATCGAAACATGGAACAGATATTTGGATAAAATGTTCCATAAAATCATTCAAGCAAGATGGTGATTATGTAGACGTGGAAACTACTGATGGCAAAATTCAATGCAAAGTAATTGTAGATGCTCGAGGCTGTGCGTCTATGATTGAAAGGAATAGAAACGGTATCTTGCTTTCTGCCCAGTACGAAGTTTATGCAGACTGGATAAGCGAAAATGTGAAAGTCTACTTTGACCAGAAGAACTATCCTTCATTCTTCGCGTGGGTAATACCAACTGGCAATAACACCGCAAAGGTAGGTGTTGCAGGCAAAGCTATCAATGCCTCTAAAGTATTGCAGAGATTTCTGGCTGGTAAGGGTGAGCATGTTGTGTTACGGAAAGTGTTTGCACCTATCTGGATTCTTGGTCCAATAGATCATTTTGTGTCAGGACGTATAGTGAGCGTAGGTGATGCTGCTGGTCAGACAAAACCAACGACGGCAGGTGGTATATATACATGTGGCATGGGGAGTATCCTTGCGGGGAGGGCAATTGCAAATGCACTTGCAAATAATGATTTACAATTATTGTATGAGTATGAAAGTGGATGGTTTAGAATTTTCAAACATGAATTTGATAGAATGCTTCTGGCGAGAAGGGTATTCGAACATTTAGATAACAAGGCGATAGATGAGATGTTCAAACTGATAACATCTGAGGCTATAGATCATGTCTCGGAGACCGGCGATTTTGATTTTCATTCTCAAGCTTTATCAAAATTGCTGAGTGTAGAAGGTGTAATTAATGTTGCAAAGACAATTTTGGGCAACGAAGTTCGGAAGCTCCTTTCATAAGGTATAAATTATATTTATATTCACACGAAGACAATGCCACAAAAAGCATTACAATTACCAGTGTGCACTTCCTGCAATAGAACTATAATGCCCAATGATGAGTGTGTAAAATTCACATGTCCTAAATGTGGTGATTTTCTTATATGGCGTTGCGAGAGCTGCAGAGAGTTTGCTAGGACATACAAGTGCTCCAAGTGTAACTTTCAAGGGCCATAGGTGATTGTATGACAAAACTCGTTGCGAGAATAAAGATTCTGCCTACTGATATAGAAATAAAGCTGGATGGAATTGTTGACAAGCTAAAATCTTCGCTCCAAGATGGCATACAGATTAAAAATTCTACAAAGGAGCCTATAGCATTTGGGTTAAATGCTTTGATTGTAGATTTTTTATTGGAAGACAAAGAAGGACAGATGGATAAGCTTGAAACCATGGTGAAGGATACAGAAGGTGTAAGCGAGATCGAGATCATGAATTTAGGCAGACAGTTGGGAGGATAGGACGGAGGGGATATAGGTGAAGCCAAAGGCTGAACCAACACAAATGCGAGTTACAGAAGCGAAGCAGAGAGATGTTGGCAAGAAAAGAGCCCGTATGACTCACGAAATTATGAGCTTACTAGGTATTTCTCCGGGCGATGTAATAGAACTTTTTGGAAAGAACCGAACCGCTGTTACTGCATGGCCGGCAGACGAAGACGATGTAGATAAGGATGGTATTAGGTTAGACGGTCAAACTAGGAAGAATGTAGGTATTGGACTGAATGATTTGGTTAAAGTAAGAAAGGTAGGTATTAAATTTGCTAGGAGCGTTGCACTTCTCCCGATGGGTGACAAGATTACGGTAGATCGAGAGTTTTGCGAGTTTGTTAAAAATAGATTAAAGGGACTCCCACTAACCGAAGGGGATGAAATATCCGTTGTTATACTGGGCAATTCTATGGATTTCAAGGTACAGAAGGCAGTGCCAAAAGGTATAATCAGTATTGACCGTATAACTAAACTGAACATACTCGCAGATGTCACCGTTATAAAGAAACCCAGAGTTACATATGAAGAACTTGGAGGTCTGAAGGGGAAGATAGAAAAACTTCGTGAAATAGTAGAACTTCCTTTAGAACATCCAGAGATCTTCCAGCGGCTAGGTATTGAACCGCATAAAGGTATCATGCTTCACGGTCCTCCTGGTTGTGGTAAAACGTTGATTGCAAAGGCACTTGCGAGTGAGGCTGAAGCGAAGTTCTTCTCTATAAATGGTCCTGAAATCATGAATAAGTATTATGGTGAAACAGAAGCTAGGTTAAGGGAAATATTCAAAGAAGCAAAGGAGAATGCACCCAGTATAATATTCATTGATGAAATAGATGCTATAGCGCCAAAACGTGAGGAAGCTTTTGGTGACGTTGAGAAGAGGGTCGTAGCACAGTTACTTGCTCTTATGGATGGGTTATCTGAGCGTGGAAATGTTATAGTGATAGGTGCAACAAACAGGCCAGAAAGCGTGGATCCTGCGTTGAGGAGACCAGGAAGGTTTGACACAGAACTGGAGATAGGAGTGCCTAATGTCGAAGGTAGGATAGAGGTACTGCAGATACACACAAGGGGAATGCCGTTAGCGGACGATAGTAATCTGAAGAAACTTGCTAACGAATTGCATGGGTACACTGGTGCTGATATCAAAGCTCTTTGCAGGGAAGCTGCGATGAAGGCTATGAAACGCTATTTACCAGAAATAGATTTTGAGAGTGACAAAATACCTCCAGAGGTTCTTGAAAATATGATGATAAACAGCAGGGACTTTTATGAGGGGATGAAGGAGGTGGTTCCAACAGCGTTAAGGGAGTTTTATGTTGAAACGCCAGAGGTAAGGTGGGAGAGTGTTGGAGGTTTGTACGAAGTTAAGCGAATGCTTTATGATAATCTTATCACTGCAGTAAAGGAGCCAGAAAACTTCCAGAACTTGGGAATAGTACCTCCAAAGGGTGCTCTGCTTTACGGTCCTCCGGGATGTGGTAAAACATTACTTGCTTGGGCCCTTGCAACAGAAAGTGGTGCAAACATAATAATGGTAAAGGGACCGGAAGTTCTGTCAAAGTGGGTAGGGGAATCGGAGAAAGCTATACGCGATATATTCAGGAAGGCCAGAGCATCCTCTCCATGCATAGTAGTTTTCGACGAACTGGACTCGATAGCAAGATCTAGAGGTTCTGCTGGTGAAGAATCTGGAGTGGGTGAGAGAGTGTTAAGCCAGCTTCTTACTGAGATGGAGGATATTGGGCCAACAGGTGTTATAGTTGTTGGAATAACAAACAGGCCAGACCTAGTAGATACTTCGCTGCTTAGACCCGGTCGATTGGATCTGATAACTTATATACATCCGCCAGACGAACAGTCAAGGCTGGAAATACTGAATATTGTAACGAGAAAAATGCCACTTACAAAGGACGTGAACGTAGGGGAGCTTGCGAAGGTAACAGCAAGTTACAGCGGTGCTGACCTCGTAGGAGTTGGTAGGGAAGCAGCGATAAACGCAATGCGAAGTAAGAGAAAGGAAATCAATGGGTCAGACTTTGATAAAGCGTTGAGACGAGTGAAACCATCCATAACGCCAGATGTGGAAGAGTGGTACGATTCAGTAAGTAAAAATGTAACATATGCTATACCAAAGCCAATAGACAAAGCATTCTATGGATGAAAAGTCATGGACTACCCACTACGAAATCTAATTTATGAAAGAATAAAGCAACGACGAAATATCACTGACGTTGAACTTATGAAACTGCTCATGAAGGATGATGTGATTGTTACGGAAGAAAAGTTCAATAAAACACTGTTAGACTTGGAGATTTATGGACTGATCAGGGTAGGATGGATAACGAAGGACAAAAGGAGGATCGAAGACGCTAAAGAGTCAGAATAGCATCAAACATCAACACCAAGAATATTATGGCCAAATATGGATTTGACACTTTGTATGATTTCCAAGCACTATTCTTGTTAGGATTTCTAATTAGCTTGAAATCATATGTCAGCTTCATGGCTCCCAATAAGGATGCAACTATTAGGTAAAGTAGACCTAGACCGAAGAAGTATAGCATTATTGAATATGGAACAAGCACCAGTGTGTTTAACAACACATACTTGGCGGCAGTGCGATCACCAACAAGTACTGGCAGCATAGGTATCTTTGCACTTGCATACTCTTCCCTAATATTGATGGCTAAACACCAAAAGTGACTTGGTGTCCATAAGAATACCAGCAGACCAACTAGGAATCCCAATAGATCTAACGTGCCGGTAGCTGCCACCCATCCAGCGTATGAAGCACAACTACCAGCA
>JAZFZF010000163.1:0-2461 GCA_036443875.1 Nitrososphaerales archaeon | reverse complement strand
TATAGACCGGAATATAATGATATGATCAGAAGGATAGGGAAATTGACATTTGATAAAGTGCCGTTAAGCTCACTCTTGTCTTTTTCATATGAGCGTGTAAATCCTGAAAACTTTCCGGACAAGATGTTCAAGTACATAGAGACGGGTTCGGTTGATCTAGAAGAAGGTAAGATTATTGAAGTGTTAGAATTCTTAGGTAAAGATGCCCCTTCCAGAGCACGCCAAATAGGAAGCGTCGGAGACTTCTTAATTCCTACTGCCAAGGAATCCATAGTCGGAGTTGCAATATTACCAGAAGAGCTTGATGGAATAGTAGTAAGCACGAGGTTCATGGTAGCCAAACCAAAAGTTGATCCTCAATTCCTGTATTATTTGATGAGAACTAAGGAAGTCCTTTCCTTACTTAGAAGAGAATCCACAGGTGAAATAGTTCCAGGCATATGCGAGCGATCACTAGATAATGTCATGGTTCCTCTGCCTCCTCAAGAGATCATAGAGATTACAGCTTCTTTTGTTAAACGACAGATGTGTAGGTTAGAAGAGCTAAAGAATGAGATAACTGAACTGAAAAAATCCATGGCTACACTGGAGGGTGTGAAAGGAGCTATGAACAAACACGCGTCAGTTAAGAAATGAAGATATACAACAAAAAGTTTCGTAATCCTGTATCATTCATACCGTTGTAACATCTAATCTTTTTAACGAAATTAACTGCTAGCAGTAAACTAAACACTTTTAATTTCTATTTCATTAAATTGACATGCTCTGGTGCACGGCATTTCGATGGGCGAACCGAGCCGGAGCGCGATGACGATAAAAGTCCGTGCACCAGCAGTTCTAATGAAATTTGCCTATTCGATATTTTGGCGTATACTAATTGTTGTGCGTAAAACTTTCATTCTAGGATGTAGCATATTTTACAATGGTAAGCTTGGATAGTTTTGGCGCTCAACAGGGATACGGTAGTACAGTCGTTAAATGGATGAACGATAAAGCCATTAAGAATAAGAAAAAAGCCAGAGCGGAACTATATGGACATGTTATTGAGACATCTAGATTTGGAAAGTTTGAAATGCTTAGTTGGAGCGGTGAGCTATCTGTTGCAAGAGATCTTGTAATTAAAGCAAGCAAAAGGTATAAGATCAAAACACTTGAAGGTGGTTATAAACCAAAATCGTTCTTTTCCTTCTCTGTTGGTAGTAGAGATTATACCAAAGTGTACTTTAATGGCAACCTTGTAGGCTATCTAGAGTTGACCAAACCAAGGCTACCTGGTACTCAATGGAGCGTATCGGATGAAAAGGCGAGCTAGTAATGTTTGGTCATATTACATCTTCACTGATCATCTTCTCTACTTTTTCCGCCCTATGTCGATTGATTTGTCATTATAGTATCTCATCTTTTCATGAAATAAACAACAGTCGTATGATCGACTACAATTTCACTGCTATCAAACACCGGTCTGTCAACGCAAGTCAAAGACTTGGGCATGACAATAACCTACCAGCACAGATATGCAAGGATTCTCACCCTATTTGTTACATTTGACAAATTTTATAAACTAATGCAGTTTACGCACTCTTTCGAGCAATATAGTGCGAACGATTTTATATGGTCAGGAAGGAGGTTCTCATGCTGTGACAACAAATTCCTGTCCAGAGTGTGCTGGCGAATTACAGTACGAGCAGAATACAAAGCACTTCACTTGTAAGAAATGTGGCCTTTATGCCACTCGAGAAGAGATTTATGCTATAAAGGACAAACTTAGACCAGAAAAGAAGAAGAACAAACAAGATGAGTATCTCGAATGGTGGCTCAGCAAGAAAAAATAATCCTTACTTTTTGTTGATTGCAGTGTTGTTAATTGTGGAATATTGGTAGGTTTGATTATGATTTTGACTGTATTCTTAGACATACAAGCAACTTTATTGAAAACATATTAAGTAACTGTGTTTTCATATGCATTACATGGCTACTGAATTCCCAAAGTGGGCAGAGGATGAGATAAATTCTATAAAGGATTCTTCATTCAAACCACTTAGCGATTGGCAAGGGACGGGTTATTTTCTTGATATAGATAAGAAGAACAAAAAGGCTGATATTCAATTCTACGAAAAATTGCCAGTTGGAAAGTATATCATCACTACCAGTATTCCAAAGAATATAAAGCTCGATGATCTGCTTAAAGGTTTTGTTTATGCATACAAGCTGAAAGTTTTGAAAGCTCCGTTAAGCGATAAACTGAACAAATATTTGAAAGAAAGTCTGAATATAGATATGGATGGCATCTATCAATTTGAAATAGAATCACTTGAAATGCTAGATGTTGATGGTGGTCTTGCTTCCTCGTCAGACAAAGATGATTTGGAGGACTAGCCTCGTTATATAGGGAGATTTTGAGCATTTCAGTAGCGAACGAGTTTTATAGCATGCCTAATCGTTTTATACTCAGCATAGAAGA
>JAZFZF010000162.1:0-2489 GCA_036443875.1 Nitrososphaerales archaeon | reverse complement strand
CCCTTTTTGAAAACATTATCATGTGAAGAAACAAGAAAGCTATTCATGATAGAGTTCTCGATTCAAGTAACAAGTCGCAAATCTGGACAGACTTTGATGAATTCTGGTGGTAGATAATCAGTCAGCCAAACTCTTTCGTTCCCAATATAGAACTTTATCCCTTTTTGATGGGCTTCTGATGCGCAAATCTCGAGTATTTTAGGATAGCCTGGTTTCCGTTTGGCTACCTGGAGTGCTGTAATTTTGTCAATCGAAAGATGTACGTATTGACGACTCATGGGTTTAAGTCCTTGATGTTTTATGTCATCAACCACTATCGAGGATGTACCATGAAATAGAATTGATGGTGGTTCTGAAGATATCTTGAGTAGCTTACCACGAAGTGAATGTCCATATAGAGCACGCATCTTCCCATTACTTATTTCGAATCGACGTTTGTCAGAGGTGGAGATCATCTGTTGCAAATCACTTTCATTAAGATTCTGCCATTCCTTGCTTCTGAGACGTAGAGCATGAATAAGATCTTCAATATAGACCCAACCTTCATTATCTATTTCAAGTTCATAGATCCATGGTTCATGACGTAGTGCATAAGATACGAGCCGGCTTAACTTTGTTAAATCCATTTTGTAAGTTCTTTCATAATCTAGGATTTAATCTTTTTATTAAAATTTGTTGTTTTCTGAATTTGAACATATTTTTCACAACTGTATCAATAGTTATCATTAACCCTTCTTTAAACTAATTATTCAATGGTGCAATCCAATACTTAGACTAATATATCACCAGATATAGAGATGTGTTTATGAAGGTATACGTACCCATCATAATCGCAGCTGCCATTACTTTGGCTATAATAACTGCGTGGAATCTTAATCAAGGAATAATTAATTTCGGAACTGATTCTGAGGAAGACCGAGCTCCTCTAGCCGAGATCAGTGAAGTAAGAGATCCTAAAACACATGAGATTACTCTGATAATGGAAGAAACCACCGTAGAGATAGCCCCTGGTGAACGAGTTCTTGCGTGGGCATACAACAAGACAATACCAGGTCCTACTGTGCGAGTGACTGAAGGCGATCGTGTTATAGCGCATTTCATAAACAACTCAACAACCACACATACAATACACTTCCACGGTGATCATGATGCTATAAACGATGGCGTTTTCGAAGAAGTTCTACCTAATGAAACCTTCACTTATGATTTCATAGCAACGCCCGCGGGTGCAATGATGTACCATTGCCATGTGATGCCAGTGACACTGCATATACGCAACGGGATGTATGGGGCATTCATAATCGATCCGAAGACACCATTGGAAGCGGCGCGTGAGTACATGCTTGTCATGGGAGAGTACGATACACAAGATCAGATGACGGAGACACCCCAGTATGTGATGCTCAATGGTTACGTGGACCAGTATATGTCCAACCCACTTCCTGCTAGAGTGAATGAGACCGTTAGGGTCTATTTCATCAACATAAGTGCCTCACCTGCATGGGGATTTCATATACATGGCACGACTTTCAAAGCATGGCCATCTGGTTTGTGGCAAAATCCTCCTCTAAAGGTAATGACGTATGCCGTGTCAGCAGGTGATACTGCTATCTTTGAGGCAACATGGCCATGGGACGGCAGGTATCTTTTTCACATACATGGAACCCCTGAAGAGAAAGGAACGTTAGGTTACTTTAATGTCACAGAAGCGCCTGGAGATGCGATGGATGGATTGGATGTATCCACAACGAAGTCGATCAGTATGATAAGCTGGCAGGAAGACCTGATCAAGGAATTGCAGGTGGAAGATCCAGACGGGCAAGTGAGTACACCACGAAATGGGAAGAGTGAGCCGGACATAATAGAGAGTACGATGGTCTCGGCACCAGTCGACTCGGCAAAGGCATCATTGCAGATAACTTTCGAACCTGAAAAGATACGTGTTAATTTAGGAGATACTGTAACATGGATCAACGATGATTTAGCCGTCCATACGGTAACCAGCGTAGATGAAATATTTGATTCTGGCATCATGAAACCTAAAGAAACGTTCATGTATACATTTGAAGAATCGGAAACTTTCGATTATCTATGTGTTTTGCATCCTTGGATGACCGGGACAGTGATCGTAGATTAGTTATTATTTCTTGAATTCGTATTTTGATTTAACCAAATACATAAAATAGCACCTCGATAGATAGACAAAAGTTCATAGTGGGCCCGAAGGTATTCGTGGCGATAATGACGATAAGACTAAAGCTACCATCAATAAAAAGAGACACGACACCAGAGTGAACTGTGCTTATGACAGTTTGATGATTTTACGGTTGTGTGTCTATTTCTCCAACAATTTCAAAAGTTCGGCTTGGGCCTTTTCCACTTGACGGAAACTGTTATATCTATACGCTGATACTGCCGTTAGAAGAATGAGACATAGAGATCCCCAATATCTTTACGGCAATAAGCAAGATTGCTTCAACGCGGTAATG
>JAZFZF010000161.1:0-2881 GCA_036443875.1 Nitrososphaerales archaeon | reverse complement strand
TCCATACCACCGAATAGTTCGTCATTATCAGCACCGCCAGATAGCCTGTCATTCCCAATGCCTCCATACATCTTGTCTTCATCAGGACCACCATACATCTTGTCATTACCTTGAAGACCAAATAGCGTGTCGTTCCCATCACTACCGTATATTACATCATCGCCCATACCGCCTCTAATTCTATCATCACCATCGCCTCCGCAGATAATGTCGTTACCTTCTTTGCCATTAATCACATCGTTACCACCCAAACCATGGATGACATCGTCACCATCCGTTCCATCAAGAATATCATCCCCGTGAGTACCAACAATAGTGGCAACCTCATTGAGACACTCGACTGGTTGCCCCAACGTTGGTAACGGAGCCATCACAGTACCTATAACTGCAAGAGTTAATACAACAAAACCTATTTTATTCATATCGTACATTGTATCGTTGAGCAACAACTAAGTTATAACTACCTGTGGAGAATACGATCATTCGTTCTATAGAGAATAATCCATTGGTAAGAATATGTAACTTGTATTATAGAAAATCTGTTCATTTGTTCTGTGAAACATGTTACATTTGATATGATGTCCGGTTGATGAGTTAGGCATTATGATTTAGTTTTACTATAACTACGGAAGCCTAGTATGGGTAAATATCCAGTTCCGTATCTACGAGGAGGTGCTAGTTCATAGATAGCTGTTTCAGAAATGTCTAAGAGTAGTTCACATGGGTATATCCCTGTGTTACTATAAGCCGATGTATGGAAAGGCCGGAGACCGTAGAGATAGGAGCCAATATAGTTTCAGGTTTGCTTCCTCAATATACTCGCTTCTGTAATTGTTGCAGCCAATACATTTCCAGATTGGAGCTACAACCTAGGTGACGATACTAGTTCACTTGGTAGTGAATATTTTACGAGGTGTGTTGTCTTGATACTTTTGAATAGAGATGCTATTCTAATACGCTTTTAACCAATCACGCTGCCAATAACAATTGAAAGCCAAAGGCACGGCATCATTGAGTGAGTTGTTTATAAATATCGAGTATCTTCTCGATAATTCTGTTCTTGTTATAATTGCTATAAACATAATTTGAACCTTCTTCGTTAGGTGAAGACTTTTGTAGTATATTCATCAGGTTTGTCTTAACTTCCTCAAATGATGATGCATACTCACAATAGGGAAACTCTTGAGAGTAAATAACATATCTACCCATCGATAAAGCTTCTATAACTGAATTTGGGAGGCCATCATGAACCGGTAATCTGATGAATAGAGCAATATCCCGATAGATTTCTTCCATATTATCAACCCATGACAAGCAGGTTACATTTGTTCTACTGTAATCTTTACCAGAGTTCGGCAGAACTATAAAGTCTAACTCTGGGAAAGAATCGAATAATTTATCGATCACCGGCTTCCCGAAAAAATCACTTCTCGAGTCGGGAAGATAGACCAGGATCTTCTTTTTTACAGGTATTGGGTTGACTGGATAAAGTCTGAATGTCGGTAATGGAACTTCTTGGCAACTTATTCCCACGGAATTAAGTTCATTCACTAATCTAGAATGTACTGCAAGGTGAACATCGATCAGATCCTTGTACTTTTTTGTAATGAACTTTGACTTATAGCTGTTAAGGGCATTATAAACATCAGTTCCTATCCAATGGATGATGATTTTCTTCTTCATTTTTTTTAGTTTCTGCACGCTGCGTAATCCACCAACAGTGACTATAGGAGAATATATGTAATGGATGATTTCCATATCTGCGGCTTTCTCTGCCAGTTGGGGATCTCTTAAATCAGTTGAAATCAATCTTATGTCTACAGTTTTTTCCAATTCTTGGACCAAAGCATTGGCAAAAAAATTTCCACCTATTATACCGATCATAGTTCAAGTCTGCTCCAGTCAGCATATATCTTTTCTAGAATGCATTACACAACATTTGTTACGAAGGTCCTTCAGGATTCAGTTAGCAACATCTTCAATCCTTTCCTGAGAGAAATACTAGCATTGAAACCTAATTTCTTTTTAATCAACGATATATCTGGGTAACTCTCCTTTACGTCTCCTGGCCTAGCACTAACATACTTGGGTTTTATTTTTCGATCTAGAATTTCCATAAGGATACCACACAGGGCTATAATACTAGTAGGCTTTCCGGTACCTACGTTATATAGATCTCCAGTTACGTTTTGGCTTTTCAATGCCAGCAAAGTGGCTTTCACTACATCCTTAGCATGTATGGTCTCTAACTTGTTTACCATCACCATTTATTATTGGTTGCCTATTTGCTGCGATTTTCTTTCCAAAGCTTATGATAACGGAACCATAAGTATCACTTTTCATTCTTGGCCTATAGACATTGAAGTACCGAAGTATCCAGGCCGGTAGCTCATAGGATGTCTGGAAAGATTCACAGAAATATTCGCCAGCTATTTCTGTTGCCACATAAGGTGATAATGCCATCAGGCGTAATTCTTCACGATGGGGTGGTTCTGCATCTCCATACACTGCTGCTGAAGAAGAAAATATGAACTTGCTGATCTTTGATCTGATTGCAGAATTCAGAACATTTATGGTCCCATTAACATTAACACTATTTACTATTAGGGGGTCCTTGATAGATTGAGGGACACTTCCTATAGCAGCCAGATGAATTACAGCAATACATCCCTGTATCGCTTTTTTGACGATGTTGTGATTCCTTATATCACCTTTTATGAATTTGATATCCCATTATCAACATAGGATTTTATATTATCAAGTTTACCGGTACTGAGATTATCAAGAATTGTAACGTCGCAACCATTTTCTACTAGAGTATGAACGGAATGACTTCCTATAAAACCAGCACCTCCAGTTACTAGAATTCTATCATTATGCA
>JAZFZF010000160.1:0-4732 GCA_036443875.1 Nitrososphaerales archaeon | reverse complement strand
AGATCAACTTGATATTTTTCTTTATAGTTGAAACTACTTTTGGCGAAGGGCCTAGAGGATTGACATTGGTACTGAAATCGATTATGCTTTCCTTAGCCTTTTGATAATGCAAACCTCCATGTGCTCTAGGAGTTGCAACCAGAAAGCCCTCCTTTACTAACGAATCGATCTCTAGCTGCCTAGGCTTGGTTGACATACGGATAGTAGAATTTAACTGATATTTAGCATGTTTAGTTAAAGTAGAATTGTTTGAATGTGTATAATTCTGATCTCACAAAATTGATATAAAGAATTAGGACCGAGAAAGACTTGCGTTCATAGCCTCTCCTACCCTTGGGCTACCGAGCCTTTCGTAGATCTGCCTGGTTAGAGTTATGTGCATCTGTATTGGCGAGTAAGCAATATTTTGTTTTGGCAGTTGTGACCCCAGCAATGCAGGCAGCATTTTCTTTAGAACGCCCTTAGTGTCGTCATCAAGATCCTTTATGTTAGATATTCGCTGCTTCAATATCTCAATCTGATCTATTGGTTCTGTCTTGATCTCCTGTTGTAGAGTTAATGTCAGCAAGGCGCCAAGGTCTGTAATTGATTTAACTACGAATTCCAACGTTTGTATTTCTCTGGACATATTTTTGTACATATATAAACATCTAATTTATATATACATTTTAAATTCCAAGAAACTCAAAATCTTGATTCATTAAATCATTCTAGAATGGGTATGGTAGAGGAAGCTTATCATAATTGGATCTTGGGTTGCGAGCTTTACAGCATCATGTAAAAGAGGAAGAGAGAATATGGGTCAATGATGTTTGTGATGTTTGACAAAGACAAATAGAAAGGAAAGGAATTGAAATCGAGGTTTAAGAACTCGTAAGAACCTGGAAATAAGAAGACTGTATTTTTGTTGGCATATGTCTACATATTCATGATAACTACAGATTTCTACAACAGAAATGGTTCATCCTCTCCCAGATAGGGTAATAAGATAGATGAAGGGATGAGTACGCAAGCAGAAGACCATCTAGTCAGCGGAAGAAGATTGAGGTGAGATTTTATGATGTGGGAAGACCTTCTGGGGAGACGAGAAGGAGAGGTGCTTCGATTATTAACCTATAAACAATTATTAAATACGAAGAGGAAATGATTTGGTATGCTTCATGTGGCAATAATAGGTGCAACAGGAGTAGTAGGACAGGAGTTCATAGTCTCCCTCAAGAGGCACCAATGGTTCGATGTGAAGTATCTTGCAGCTTCAGAGCGCTCTGCTGGCAAGAAGTACATTGATGCTATCCATGATAATCAATCTGGTGTAACAAAGTGGCACCAGCAGGAACCTGTTCCAGAGTATGCCAGAGATATGGTGGTGAAGCAGGTTAGCGATATCAAACCACAAGAAGTTGATTTGGTATTCACCGCTATCGAGTCAGATGATGCCAAAGTCATAGAACCCAAATTTGCTGAACATATTCCAGTAATTAGTACCGCAGCTGCCTTTAGGTACGATAATGATGTCCCTATACTCATACCTGGAATAAATGATGAACAGGCAGAACTTATCAATATACAGAGAAAGAACAGAGGATGGAAGGGTTTTATTGCTCCACTGCCAAACTGTACAACAACGGGTATGGCTATTACCCTTAAACCCATCCTTGATGATTTTGGTGTAAAGAAGGTGTTTATGACGTCCATGCAGGCAGTGTCAGGCGCAGGTAGAACACCTGGTGTCGCTGCTTTGGATATTTTCGATAACATCGTACCCTACATCCCAAAGGAAGAAGAGAAGGTACAGAGAGAAACTATGAAGATTCTAGGCACCTTAAACAATGGATCAATAAAGCCGGCTGATATGAAGGTAAGTTGCACATGTACCAGGGCAGCAGTACTGGACGGACATACGGAAGCAGTCTTCGTTGAAACAGAAAAAGCGTGTGAGCCAGTAGAGGTTAAGCAATCAATGTTAAGGTATTCAAAAAATGTAAGCATAAAAGACCTGCCTACTGCACCACCAGAATACATCTATGTGCATGATGATCCTGCGAGGCCTCAACCGAGGCTTGACAGAATGATGAACGGCGGGATGACAACATTGGTTGGTAGGCTTAGAAAAGACACTGCCTTGGATAAGGGTGTGAAATATGTCTTATTATCAAATAACGAAAAGATGGGCTCAGCCAAAGGTGCTGTATTATTGGCGGAACTGCTTGAACAGCGAAATTATTTGTAATTATATAAAAATTCACGTATAATTTTAAAAAAATAGGTTTATTAAGTTCTTTTTGGTAGATAAATCGGGCGAAACACTTGGAAAGAATCGACGATTTGGATAAGAAAATCCTCGCAGAACTTGTAAAAGATGCAAGTATTTCGGTACCCAGAATGAGTAAGAAGATAAATATTAACTCCTCTGTAGTTTACAGCAGAATAAAGAGACTGGTAAAACGAGACTTTATTAAAAAATTTACGATAGTTGTTAATGACGAAGCCTTGGGATTCAACGTTAAGGCTGTTATCGGCATAAGCATGGACTCTAAGGTAAGGCATAACGTTTTAGAAGAATTATTCAAGATACCAGAGGTTGGGGAGATTATAGAAGTCACGGGGCGGTTCGATGTTCTCGTTACAGTAGCATCAAGGGCGCTTGATGAACTGCACCAACTTATATCGGACAAGATAGGAAAAATTGAAGGTATGCAGAAGACTGAAACCTTCATAGAAATGAAGAAGACTGTGAAGGATCTGCATTATTCAACTGGGCCTCTGGAGGCGATAGCAAAATAGGTTCTGTTAATACTTCTTATGATTGACGCATTCCTACCTTAGGAAGTAACTGAACCAAGTTGACCTCCTGTCAGCTTGTGGGGCAGATTCCTCGGCATCCCACTAGTGTTGATGTATGTATTGAGATAAACTACTGCCATTGGTATAATTAACTTGTTACTTGCTATCATACCCTGGCTTAAGTATGAATGAATCTATTGTCACCTTCGAGTATGATCCTCGTCCCTCTGAACAAATCAAGTGAAATAATATCAGGTTTTGAGTAAGCGCTTCACTAATGACCTCGTGGCTACCTCACCAATGTTGCTTAACTTATAGCTAGGAATACCCTGTGCATTCTTCTTCTCCAACACCATCTTGCTCCTCTTCATAAGGTCCCGCTTGAAGTTGCTGCCATTCCACCAACCTTCACCTACTCCGAGATCCTTTGCCTGCTCCTTGATCTCCTCTTTTGTTAATGTCCTATTGCTGTAGCAGAGTAAGACCTGAATCCTTTCCTTATACTTCAAGTCACCTAGTCTCTGCAATATTTCTTCTGGGATCCCGCTCTTCTTCTCCGTCTTCCTTACTACGCCTTTAGGAAGTATACCGCCTATGGATCGCTCTTCTATAAGTTTAGAGAGAATGACCTTGAAGGCTTCAATTCTGTATGGATCTGGTTCATCTCCAACCGCTTCTCTTGCCTGTCTGATCTTCTGCTTCAATTCCGATGTGTTCAAATCGATCAGTTATAGGATCAAGTTATTGAAAAGATTTACTGATCGATTTGAACGTATAAATATCAAGTAAATCGACAATTACGCAAGTTGCTTAAGAGTGGTCTGGGCACAGAGGTTAAAACCTACTGGGAAGTCACAAAACCCAAGATTTGGTACCTTCTGGTTTTTACAGCGTGTATGGCTTCTCTAATTGCATATCACGTTCACGAAATTGCTATTTCCGCTCTAACGCTTATACTTGTGATTACGTCAGTGATGGCAGGTTCAGCTGCTGCCAACACTCTTACGAATTATATCGATCGGGATATCGATGCCAAGATGGAACGTACCAGATCAAGGCCTATACCTAGTGGCAGGGTATCACCAGAGAATGCACTTTACTTCGGGTTGACATTGGTAGGCATATCGCTTCTACTTGCGTATCTTATTAACATCTGGGCGTTGGGGTTAATGATCTTTGATCTGTTCGACAACGTTATCGTTTACAGCAAGTGGTTGAAGAGGAGGACTTCATGGAACATAATTCTAGGAGGTTTCTCTGGTGGTGCTCCCGCTTTGATAGGGTATGTTGCAGTTACCACGGTTACAATAGAGCTTGGTTTTATTCTGGCTGGTTTAGCTTTCCTATGGATTCCAACTCATATATGGAGCCTCGCACTTCACATACGCGAAGATTATGCAAGAGCTAACATACCTATGCTCCCAGTGATAAAGAGTGAAAGCACGTCTGTACGTGTCATTGCAGGCACCACCATCATGATGGTGCTCTTTAGCGTATTACCGTTCTTCATGAATGTCTTTGGATGGATTTATTTGGGAATAGCTAGTATACTGGGTGCTATCGTATTGGTAATGAGTATAAGTTTGCTAGCGCGACCTACTGAGAAGAAATCGTGGACGTTATTCAAGTTCTCCAGCCCATACCTAGCGTTATTATTTATTGCTATGTATGTAGATGCGTTAGTGCTCTAAACTGGTTCTGTTCCATCTCTAGGATATTAACTCTTTCCTACCTTTGTTCTATGCCAGTCCTGGCGCTCATGTGTCTGAAGGTTAGGTATTGGCAGGACTTCCTTGCCGGTGTGATGGAAGTGTTTTACTTATTTGTGTCTACATACTTTACTTGTTATCTGTTATCACATAAGCACTGAAGCTTGAAATTGTAGTAGATAGTAAAGAGTAAGTAGTAAAGAGTAAGTAGTTAATAGTTAATAGTATAATCAATCAAG
>JAZFZF010000159.1:0-2643 GCA_036443875.1 Nitrososphaerales archaeon | reverse complement strand
AGGAAGTTATGTACGTTATCGAAATCTGTCAATGTCTCCCATACTCGCTGTGGCTTAACTGGAACAGTAAAGGTTACATCAACAATAATTTGGTCGCCGTCATTTTGTATCGTGATCTCGATATCTTTATTGTGGCTTTTAGAGGCCTGATCAGCTGAAATAGCTTGCTCAACTCCTACTGGGCCATTTTTAACAACCGCGTCTGTTAACGCCACATCTTCAGTCTCGCTGCCAAATGAAACCAATGGTGCAAGAAGGAAATAAAACAGAATTAGTTGTTTGCTGTACATGGCTGCACTATTATTCAATTAATCTAGCATTCACGTGTTTACACATGATTAACTGGCGGAAGCAGTTTCGCTTAACGTATGATCGTTACAATTCGATAATATCCTCTAGATCCACCATATATTGATCATTTGCAAGCGTATACTCAAAGGCGGCAGTCGGAACAAAAGAGGCGAACTTATGGCTACAAATCAGAAACGCGTCGCAAAGACTCTTATATTGGTTTTGGCAATAATTATTTTTGGCATTATCGCATTCTATGGAGATACATTATATTGAAATCCAGTGGAACGATCTTCTTTTGTGTGCCGAGAGGTATATGGTACCGTTCACACGGAAGAATCTATTTTGGTTGTGGTTGGGTTTTTGATTGGAAATGCTGCACTAAAGGGTCTTACGTAGATAATACCTGCACTGGACTTGAGGATTGATGTTCCCGATGTTATGCGCACAGTAGTTCAACTTTGACAATTCCATTCCATAGGTATACGATTAATTTACCGTCATAAATCTGACGGTCGGGTTTCAGATCCCGGAAGAGGCCGATAAAAAGAAATAATGCTCGGTCTAGATATAATTACACTTAACCCGCTTCGGCGGGTTTTTTCTTGTACTACAAGTGAGCGTCGCAGAGCGTATACTTGTTCATAGTACGAGCAAGTTTAAATTTTATGAGTGGCAAAGGGTTCTTGTATGCCCAGCCAATAAGGCTAGAACTATATTAAAAGCTACTCACAGGTTCGAAAACAATTACTACTCAATGCGACATCTTACTGAAAGATACAAATATGATTGGGTAAATGAAATATTGTAATCACCTATCCAGAATAACACCTAGATTACTTAATCCCCTTTGCCAAAACATATTGCGTTACCGTACTGGTTACCCCTTGCAAGGATGCTATCACGTTCACGTCAGTCCACTACAACACTAATACATATGCGCTACTGAGAGATGAGAGAAACTAACTCCTAGAGAGTCACTATGAGGAGAGATAAGGGTTTGACCTAGTACTCAAGATTGGTATGAGGTATAACGTGGCATAACATTATGTTGGCAAACAAGAGGAGTTGTAATGCAAAAGGATTATTACCAGGTACTAGGTGTCATTCAAGATGCTGAAGACATTGTCATTAAGGCTGCATATCGCGCTTTAGCTCAGAGGTATCATCCAGATAAGTGGGTAGACTCCCAGGAAGAAGGAACAAGACACATGTCTGAAATCAACGAGGCTTTTGCGGCATTGTCTGATCCAACCAAGAGAAAGCAGTACGATCAAAGTCGAACATCAAATGAATATAACGTACCGGAAGAAGATTTCAGCAATACCGGAGCTGAAGATGATCTTTGTAATTCTTTAAATGATGACTGGAGCACAATAGTTAAATATTTTCCAGATGTAGAAGATATTATTAATGATTTGTCGAAGATTTCAAAACCATTAGCACAGACGTATAAGGTATCTCTGCTCGAAAATAAAGAATTTACGAAACGCAAGGTAATAGCAGAACAACTTGAAAGAAAATTCCTAGAAAAATACTTTGGAACTAATGAAGAAATAATTGGATTCTCAAGATTTCTAATAAGCTGGGGTGCTAAAAATGCAGCAAAAGAACTCAATCGGGCTCTTAACCTATTGAGCGATAATATTCATTCCAAATTAATTATTAATAGAATTCTTGATGACCATCCACATCTAGTAAAGTCATATTATCAGTCGCGACAATCAGAGAGTTGATCCTTCTAGGTAGGCTTTAAATAGAGAGAATCCTACCCCTATAGAATCACAATTAGAAACGAAGGGGGGTACACCTAGTCTGGGACTGACCCACTTCCGTAGTAATGTAGTATCTACCCCTCTTTCCTTTCCCCAATTTTGTCGTCTTGGAATTCTGCAACATTGGCATAACCGAACGAGTTGTGAGATTTCATAAAATGAGTTTACCAGCTAGACAGGGATAAGAAGATTCGTGTTACTACAACGATAGGCGCCCTAATCAACAAACCTTCCTACCGTGAATCACCTATAGCAAATGATACTCACTACATTAGATTGTTATCTCAAGCATCATGGTAAGACGAATGGTAAGACTGAGAGCCTTACTAAAAAGTAATACATATACTATCAATGTATTGGTAGAAATTAATGGCGGAAGCGGTGTCCGCCGAGTCCAAGTTCGCTACAATTCAGCACTATCCAACTTAAGCACTATATAAAAGGCTATTAAGGCTTTACTTGTTCGTTAATGTCCGCCATAATACGTTTAAATCCGTGTTTTGCGGTAAGAACCGAGGTAAGAACTGGGGACATCATGGCGAAAAAACTCAACCGATTAACAACTCGACAAGTGGAC
>JAZFZF010000158.1:0-5222 GCA_036443875.1 Nitrososphaerales archaeon | reverse complement strand
ATTAACGCTTTCACTAATGCCACTACTCTCAACATAACATACCCAAACTGACTAACGAGTAAATTCTTTCTCTTTCAATGTTGAGAGTATAAATACAAATTGCCTTTCTGCATCAGATAAGGTTGTTTGTAAGTATCAATGTAGAACGGTAATTTCAGAACTAGGATGGTCAACAAATTTGGAATGCAGCAATTTCAGTCTGTGCGGAAGCGACTGAGTTACACAAATTTTACTCGTTAGAACGATAACAATGATGTGTATTAGTTAATATTTCACTTCACAGTAACAGACTTTGCCAGATTTCTGGGATAGTCTGGGTTTGATTCTCTCTTTACAGCTGTATGGTATGCAAGTAGCTGTAGTGGTATTACTTCGAGTATTGGGTACATGAGTTCTTTCGCCTTCGGTATCTTTATCCATACGTCATATTTGTTATTATTAATGTTGGAGACCCCAACCACAACAGCGCCTCTGGCCTTTATTTCATGTACATTAGATAAAGTATCTTTATATGTTTCATCTTCAGGATTAAGCATGACAACAGTAGTATTCTCATCCATGAGTGCTAAAGGACCATGTTTTAATTCGCCAGCTGGAATACCTTCTGCATGCACATAAACGAGTTCCTTCAATTTCAACGCAGCCTCTAACGCAATAGGAAAGTGCAGTCCTCTTCCCAACACATAGACATTTCCTATATGCTTGATCTGATCAGCTATTTTGACAACATTCTTCACATTGTTCAGTGTATCACTCACAGTTTTTGGTATTTCTTTGATATTAATAGGTAAGTCTGGGCTTGATAGCTCACTAGCGATCCTGTAAATCAGTGATAATTGTGCAGTAAAACTCTTCGTAGCAGCGACACCAATTTCTGGACCACAGTTTATGCCAAGAAAGTGATCGCTTGCTCTAGCCAGTGATGATGTGACTACATTAACTAAAGAAAGCACCTTAGCCTTTGATCCTTTAGCTATCTTTACAGCCTGTAAAAGATCTGCAGTTTCGCCGCTCTGTGAGATTGCCATAAGCACCGACCCTTTGGTTATCAGACTAGAATCATATTGGAATTCACTTGATAAGATTGTCTCGCACTGCAGATCGCAGAATTTTGAGAAGAGGTGCTTGGCGATCATTGCCGCATGATAGCTACTTCCACTTCCAGTTATCAACACCTTTCTAGAACTAGTCAAAGCTTTCACAAATCCCTGTAAATCTGATTTTTGAAGAGAGAACGCTTTTACGATTGTATGTTTCTGTTCATTGATCTCCTTCAACGTATGGTGGCTAAATTTACCCTTGTCAGCATCTGTAAGTTCCCACGCTATCTGGGTAATACGCTTCTTCACTTGGGAAATATTAACGCCATCTATTTCAAGATGCTCTCTGTCTATAATCACGATCTCGTGATTGTCCAAAAATATCGCCTGATCTGTATGTTCTATAAAACCTAAAACATCACTGGAAACGTAATAACCATCTTTGGTAATACCTAAAATTAATGGCTCATCAAATCTAACACCTGCAAGTATACCATCGCCGAAAATAGCTACGAAGGCGTATGCACCTTTAAGTCTGTTAGTAACACTCTTCATTGCCTTTTTGATGTCACCATTCCTACTGAGAAATTCTCCTAACATATGAGCAATTACTTCACTATCAGTTTCACTCTTGAATTTATGACCTTTCACTATCAGGGATTTCTTGAGTTCGTTAAAATTCTCAATTATACCGTTATGAACTATTGCAACATCATTCTTGCAGTTCTGGTGTGGATGTGCATTCTTGTCCGTTACACCACCATGTGTAGCCCATCTTGTGTGACCTATACCTGCGCTACCTTTCATTTTTTCAAGGAGAAACTCTTTGTTCACATCATCGACTTTGCCTACACCTTTTCTGACTAGAATTCGCTTCTCGGAAATAGTTGCTAAACCTACACTATCATAACCTCTATACTCCATCCGTCTGAGACCCTTGACAAGAATTGGAGCAGCTACCTTATTTCCCGCATATCCAATTATAGAACACATATAAACAAACTCCCTTATCGATTATAAAATATCTTGAATTATATTGCAACGATCATGCTAATAAATCTTATCATGGAGGAGCAGAAGCTTCTTCTACCGGTTCTTCAGTTGGAGCTTTATCCGTTGCCTGCGATGCTACTGGTGGTGGCTTGTATGAACTATTTTTTCTTATTGAAATCATAGCCTCTTGGTCACGTCTTACCACGTAACTTGGTATGCTCACTATTCTGTCTAGGATTGTTATATGACCATGAACCACAGCCTGCCGTGCCTGCCAAGGCGTCTTCGCGAACCCTTTCCTTACAACTACACTCTGTAATCTTCGTTCAAGCAGTGTTTCGATCGTCAGGTTTAAAACGTCATCCAGTGTAGCAACCTCTTGTACCAGTCCCTTCCTGCTTAATGAATTGAGCAAGTCAGTTTCCTTACCATGTCTAACTTCATGCGGTAATGCAAGGAGAGCTCTTGCCTGCTTTCTGATCCTTGACAATTCTGTCTGTGCCTTCCAAAGTTCACGTTTGTTTCTCAATCCATAAGTACCCACAATTTGCAATTCAGTCATAAGCTGATCAGACGTCCACGGTCTCCTAGGTTTTTTGAACTGATTCTTCGGCCGTTTGGGATCACCCATTACTTACCGCCTTTATCTTGTGCTGGTTTGGATCCTTCCTTCGGCTTTTGAGCTTCCTTTGCAGGGACAGCTGGCTGTTTATCTCCTGTGGCCGGAACAGCATCTCCTTTTGCTGTGGTTGATTCTTTACCAGCTGGAGCAGCAGCATCTGTAGCTCCACTTGGTGCTGCTGTTGGCATCGCTCTACCGATCTTCCTAACTCCAACTGCACCACCCTTTCTCCCTGTGGTTCTAGTTTTCTGTCCCCTAACCTTCAAACCCATCATATGCCTGAATCCTCTCCAACTCATAGCACGCTTTTCACGTTCTATATCGTTATCAACGGTAACATCCCAGTCAGTAGTGATGATATGCGTAGTTGTACCAGTTTGCATATCTCTTCTTCGGTTCAAAAACCATTGTGGTATGCCAATCTTTTCAGGGTTTCGAAGTCCATTTTCTATAACACTGATTTCACTTTCAGATAAAAATCCGACTCGTATATCTGGATCTACCTGTAAAGTATTAAGCAAGACTTGTGCAAAGTTAAAACCGATACCCTTTATTTCACTAAGAGCTACTACTAGCTTCCTGCTGCCGTCAACATCCTTGCCAGCAATTCTAACTATGTGTCCATACTCCGTATCAGACAATTCAGATGCTTGTGACAAATACTACAATAAAAACCATGCTACATAAATACAATGGTAAATTTTAGATGAATAAGAAACTTGATTTTTAAGCATCTACCTATTGACCTTTAGAAATTCATTGTAACTATTCTTACAGTCATATTATAGTCGACAAGATTTAAATCTAATCTAACGTAGAGTTATTTGTTATAATGAGTAAAGAAAATGGCGCAATTGAGCTTGTGCACAGAAGTTATACCTCACTGCCTACTTACACGGAAATAGAACCTGGTGTCCCTGAAGACTATAAGCAGATAAACACCCTTGGCCAATTGCTGGAAATCAACTACAAAGAAGCTAATGTAGGTGAACAGATAAGAGGGAATCTCATCGCCCAAAGGAAACGCAATCAAAGCCCTTATCAAGGAATAGTAGGCTTTGACGAAGATGTACTCCCTGCTACAGATAGAGCGATTCTCGCAGGTCATGACATTATCTACATAGGAGAGATTGGACAGGCTAAGACCAGACTTGCAGAAATCATTGCCCAAAATTTACTTTCACCCATACCCGCCGTCCGTGGTACACTAACGAATGATATACCCACTACTATTCCGGAAGAGGAACTAGTGTCTATGCTTACAGATCAGGAGATTGCTAGAACATCACCAGAATTCTATGTTTCCAAGGAATGTGAAGATAATATCAGGGATAACAAACTTGACACTAAAATCGAGTGGGTTGAGGGCATGCAACGATACAGATATGTTCTTGCAACACCGGACCTTTCGGTTAAGGACCTTGTTGGACAGATTGACGCAATCAAAATTGCCAAGAAAGGAGTGGAGATTTACAATATCGAGTCGTACTCTCCGGGACAGTTGCTACAGGCAAGGCACGGCATCCTATGCATCGATGAACTTCCAGTACTTGACCCAAGGAAGCAGGTTGCCTTGCTCAGTGTTTTGCAGGAGGGTAAGTTTACAACGGGTGCTTATCCTGTTATTTTCAAACCACTAACGAGGATAATTGCAACCGCAAATCCAATTGATTACACTCATTCTGGGAAGATAATTGAACCATTGTTTGACAGGTTGAGGAGTCATATTGACACCCATTATCCAATTACTGTCGATCAAGAAATAACAATAATGGTACAAGAAGCAAGAGTTAATGATGGGAAGACTTTCCTACCGATATTCATGTTGAAAATATTGGCTAGAATCGTTCAGATGGCAAGGGAACATCCCGACGTTAACAAAGACAAAGGCGTGAGTGTAAGAATGGGCATTCATAGTTTAGAGCTATTGGTGGGCGAAGCAATGCGAACAAGAACCATATATCATGATGTACCCGCAATTCCAAGACCATGCGATATCTTTTCGATCCTCCAGGGAGCGAAGTTTGAGCTATCAGAAGTAGAAGATACTAGGGGAAATAGAGCGAGTGTTCTGAACGCATTGATCGAAGAATCACTGAAGAAAACAGCACTTGAATATATGGTAGATCTTAACCAGGATGAACTTGCAAAATTAAAGGAGGAATTTACGAATAACAGAATGTTCGAGGTGGCACAGAATTTACTTGGAGACAAACAGGACTCAGTTGATTATGTAAACCAGCTTAGTAAATTCCAAACGCTAAAACAATTGGTAGATCAAGTCACAGAAATGATAAAGAAGGAACAACAGACATTTGCAGAAAATGTTAAGAAATATGACGTTGATCGTGATGCTATACTATTAGGTGATGATTTGAACGGTGAATTCACTGCGTCTGTGACTGAAATTGTTTTGGAGGGTCTGCGTTGGTTACAACCTTCAATAGTGGATAAGAAAGATAAGGGTTATGTCGCGACCTAGCTACAAGGAATTTATATATTATCAAAGCCGGGACAAGCAGGAAAAGCAGAGGGAACTATCTAGAGATTTGCTGAACAAACTATTG
>JAZFZF010000157.1:0-3416 GCA_036443875.1 Nitrososphaerales archaeon | reverse complement strand
AGCTGCATAGCAGGCAGAGATTCAATGGACCATACAACGCTGGAGGTTGATGCTAGAGATTACACCACGTCAATAAAGCAAGGTGTAAAGGGTCTGAAGATCGGTTTGATCAAAGACATGATCTCCGCTAATGGGACAGATGAACATGTCTCTAAAAGCATCCATGATGCTGCAGACAAATTTGAGAGTTTGGGTGCTGATCTTGAAGAAGTTTCAATGAATTCATTGCAATACGCATTGGCATCATACTACACGATAGCAATGGCAGAGGCAAGCAGCAACCTTGCAAGGTATGACGGCATACGGTACGGCGCAAATATTAATCCAGAAGGTTTTGAATGGAATTCTTACTATATGAAGATAAGGAGTAACTTTGGTGATGAAGTAAAGAGAAGAATAATTATCGGTACATACGTTCTGTCATCAGGTTATTATGGAAAGTATTATCTCAAAGCACAGAAGGTAAGAACTTTAATCAAGCAAGAGTTTGCATCTCTCTTCAGAATATACGATCTATTGATTGCGCCGACCATGCCTATGCTGCCGTTTAAGATAGGTGAAAAAACTATCGATCCACTGCAAATGTATATGGCAGATATAGATACTGTTGCTGCAAACCTTGCAGGTATACCATCAATTTCCGTTCCATGTGCATTTACAGATGGTTTACCTGTTGGACTGCAGATAATGGGTGATCACTTGAGCGAGGAACGGCTATTGAGAGCTGCGTATGCATTAGAAGAGGTCATCGATGTGAAGAAGGTGGTTGTATGAAGATCAAGATAGGACTCGAAATACATTGCCAGCTAACAGCTTTGAAGAGTAAGCTCTTCTGTTCATGCCCATCTGACTATAGGGGAAAGCAACCAAACGCAAACATCTGTCCCATCTGTCTGGGATTGCCTGGCACACTGCCATTGTTGAACAAAAAGGCCTTAGACCAATCATCGATGATCTCACTAGCACTGAACTGCACGATACCTGACGTACTATCATTCTTTAGAAAGAACTATTTCTATCCAGACCTTCCTAAAAACTTCCAGATAACACAGTATAATAGCTATCAGATAAGAAGTATAGGTACTGATGGCGGTGTAGAGTTCGATCACAAGAAAGTCAGGATCAGACGTATACAGCTGGAAGAGGATCCGGGTAGGTTACTTTACGAAAGTGGAGAGACATCGCTCTACACATTAGTAGATTACAACAGGGCTGGAGTAGCATTAGTAGAGATAGTTACCGAGCCTGACTTTGATAATCCAAAAGACGTTAGATTGTTTCTAAATAAACTCACATCAGTGCTTGAACATCTTGGAGCATGCGACACAAGGTTAGAGGGTGCTGTACGGTGTGATGCCAACGTTTCTCTAGAAGAGGGAAAGAAGGTAGAGATCAAGAACGTTAGCTCCTTCAAGGAAGTGGAGAAAGCACTACTATTTGAGATATCGAGGCAAAAGAATTTAGGTACAAAGGGTATCGAAGTGAAATCTGAGACTAGACACTGGGACGATACCAGACGAATTACTATCCAGTCCAGAACCAAAGAGGAGGAGCAGGACTATCGGTACTTTCCAGAAACAGATATCCCCGCAGTATGTTTGGGTAATGACCTAATAAGTTCTTTAACAAAACAGATGCCAGAGCTTCCAGATGCCAGAAAATCCAGGTTCATTGAAAAGTTAGGTCTGTTGGAACAAGTGGCCCAGATCTTAATCGATGACAAAGATATGGCAGACTTTTTTGAAGAAAGCGTGAAGCTGTATGACAATGCGAAAGAAATATCGAACTGGGTCGTTACAGATCTCAAAGGGTTAGTTAATGAAGTTGATGGCATGTGTTCCGTGAAAATAAAACCTGCACATATTGCAGAGCTTGCGAGGTTTGTAGATCAATCCACAATCAGCAGAAATACAGCAAAACAGATCCTTCAACAGATAGTCAAGAGCGGTGAAATGCCGTCAGCAGTAATGAAGAAGCTTCAAGCTAAACAGATAAGCGACGAGGAAGCACTTGCAGAAATAGTAGATGATGTGTTTGCAAAAGAGACCAGTGCTGTGCAGGACGCTCTGAAGAACGAGAATGCTATAAACTTCTTGGTGGGCCAGGTTATGCAGTCCACAAAAGGCAGGGCAGATCCCAAGATTGCTACTGAACTCATAAGAAAGAAGTTGGCAAGTATTTCTACTTAGCTTGGGTCCTCTGTTCATGAAGAGTCACAATCAGATAACACATTTGTCTATAGTAAGACCAAACGCCCTTATTCTTGCTCTAAACATACTTTCCATGTGTCGTTGTCAATTGCCATATGCTAGGCAGGATCAGATGCTGACATATTATAACGATTCCAGATGGTTTACCACCATGGGTAAGAATGCACCAACATCTGATACTATTCCTATCGCCTGCCATGTACCTCTATCCAGTAATTTTGTAACTACTGGCTGGCTGATGTCAACAGCAACCACCTTTACATTGGAAGGTAACATATTTCCTACGGCAATAGAATGAAGCATGGTACATAGCATCAGCACCATTTCAGCGCCCTTGAGAACTTCCCTATGTTTCTTCTGTGCTTCCACAACATCTATTATGCAATCTGGAATGGGACCATCATCGCGCAGAGAACCAGCAAGCACATAAGGTACTTTATTTCTAACACATTCATACAATATACCGCGTTTCAGAACACCTTTTTTCACCATCTCAATTATTGAACCGGCTTTGAAGACCTCGTTCACTGCCTGCATGTGGTTTCTGTGTCCTCTAACTGCAAGCGTTCCATCTTTAAGATACATACCAAGCGACGTTCCCATTAACGCATATTCTATATCATGAACAGCCAACGCATTACCCGCAAGTAGGCCATCTACGTAGCCCATCCTTATCAGCTTAGCAAGGTGCTCTGATGCTCCCGTATGAACTATCGCGGGTCCGCCCACTACTACTATCTTTCCCTTCTTTGATTTCGTATCGTAGATGTCACATGCAATCTTCCTCGCTATGTGCTGTGTTGGTCTTTCACTCGAAGTGCTACTGCTCATGAACTGAAAGACATCAATGCCTTCCCTCGGCCTCTCTGGGGGTGAAATCTTTACACCATTTTCTCCAACAACTATAAGATCGCCTCTCCTGACATCCCGTATGGGTTTGCAGTACGCCCTCTTCTTTACTGGATCGTAAGTGATACATTTGTCCATCATCATGTTTTCTACTTCGATCCATTCACCTTTGTGAATGAAAGTTGGATTGTTTGTGGAGCTGTGGAAGCCGTCAGGCATGACCATATCTCTTGGTGCCTTTCCTAGCATCACATCCTCTACTGAAACAGAAACCGCTCCTTCACGATAGACCTCTTCGACCAGTTGCCCTAGATGTCCCCTACTCTTGCCCCTAATCAGCAGCTTAGCATAGCTCGG
>JAZFZF010000156.1:0-5913 GCA_036443875.1 Nitrososphaerales archaeon | reverse complement strand
TAAACTTATGAAAACTTGAGTCTTGTATGGTAATAGTTAATATTGTGTTAGTGTAGATTTGACCATATGTGTCATTCCTTCTTCGAAAGGATGAGGAAGAAGTACGATATAAAGATAGAGGGGAGTAAGGAAAATCAAGAACTTGTAAATTCCTTCATAGGTGGTGTAAGCGAAGAAGCAGCAGAAAAATTGCTGCAGAGGATGTGTGATGAAGAAATATACAAGATATACGTTAATTTATTCAAGCGCAAGAAGGATAAAGATCAGGTACAGGCATATGCGTAAGGCATAGTGTTTTAATTAAACTATTATAATGTTGAAAGGTGAACAATTCTTTGGGATAGTAAAAAAATTACTAATGATAAAATATGGATGAGGTCATGTGCAAATCAGTCAAATAGCTTTATAAATTCTGTACACCAATTTAGGTCTGGCTCATCAAATGTTTCTATAATGACTGGATCCTCAAGTATTACAGTGCAAGCCTGCAGGGCATCACCGTTTGCCCAATTCTGAGAAACTACCACTTCGGGAATATGTCCGTTCGAGTCCATGAATGTTACAGGCAGTTCAGCCCACTCATCGGCAGATTCACTTGTCTGTTTTGGAATTTGTGGTGCAACAGGTGTTGAGTTAGGAATCTGGTTCTGATCTTCGGTTAGCATAAAGAGCGCACCAGCACCGATAGCAATTGCAACGGTGCCAATAATTGCGTACATCTTTCCTTTCTTCATCTTGCGTAGCTTCAATTAAAATTATTTAAATATTCAAGGAAGTTTGTGATTAGGTGATCAATGAACCCACTAATATCCATGACCACTGAACAGAAAAAGGTTACAGCGTAAATCATTGTAAAGGCGCAGGAGAGGAGATTTGAACTCCTGAGAGCCTTGCGGCTCACGGGCTACCTTTTTGTGGACTCAAGGCTTGCGCTTCTCTTTTGGAGAATCCGCGCATTCGACCCCTCTGCCACTCCTGCGTATCTAAAGTAAAAAGATGCAATATATTAGATGTGTGGTATGGTACTACTCATTACCTTCACGACTTCAGTCCATGCCACAGCAATATTGTTTCTGTTATAACCTCCACCCCCTAGGGCTATCATTCTACCATTACAGTGCCTGTGTGCTAACTCATGAAGAATGTTCGTAGCATGTCTGTGCACATTCGCACTAAAGTTCAAATGCGTTAGAGGATCCCCCTTCATGCTATCTCCTCCACATTGGAGAATGAACAGTTCGGGTTTGGCATCATCAAGGAATTCTTCTGCACGCTTGAATTCTTTCATAAAATCATAATCGTTCGCAAAAGGCTTCATAGGAAGATTCAGTTTCGTGCCTTCTGCACCTTCTTCTCCAGTTTCATGCTGAAAACCACTTCCGGGATAAAGATACTTACCGTCTTCATGCACATCAACTATGAACACATCTGGATCACTATTGAATTCATAAAAGACGCCGTCTCCATGATGCGCGTCTATATCAATGTAAGCTACTTTCTTTATTTTATAATATTTCCTAGCTACTGTTATAGCAATACCTATGTCATTGAATACGCAAAAACCACTAGCAAACTCCTTTCTAGCATGATGAAGTCCACCTATTGGGTTGAATGCATGAACAACCTTCTTCTTCATGACCATGTCAAGCCCTTTCAGCGTAGAACCGACAACGTAACTGGTTGCTTCGAAGACACCCTTGAATGCGGGTGTATCCCCATAATCAAGGAAGCCCTCTCCCACTGCAGATGCCTTCTTCACGAACTCAACGTATGTTTTAGAATGAAAGTTTAGTAAAGTGTCTTCCTCCGCCATGACAGGTTCTTCTATCATAATGTTTTGTGCCTTGTCAAGCCCCTCGCTCTGGAACTTGGACCAGAATGCGTGCAGTCTATCTGAACCCAATGGATGAGAGCCTCCAAAACCATACTTTGCAAGGGCATCGCCATACATGACAGCTACTGAGCACACGAGTTTTTGTGAAAGTCGTTAAAGATAAACCTGATGATCTTGTGATAACTGTAATTGTCAGATGCTACCCATTTTTATATTGGATGCTTAAACTATTAGACATAGATGAAGAAGCTGAAGCTAAAGTCAGTTGCGGTATGGATACCCGGCGACAGAGTTGAGGCCAGCCTGCTAGAGATGGGTTTTTCTGTTGTTGATACTACCACCATCGTGAGTGATGAAAAGTTCTGGAACAAGAGCCTGTTCGTGCGCAGTGAAGAACGTGTTAGCGTATCTGAGGAGATTGGAGAGGTTTATCCGAAAGATCCTATCATCACGATCTGTGGTTCCACAAACACGATAAACAAGATCATAGGGGTGTTACATTGATTGCCTTTTTATGAGTGTGATGAGAACCAGTTTGTTGAGAATGTAAGACGCCTTTTGGAATCAGAGCGGCATTTTGTTCTTAACAGGAGGGTAACCATGTATGATGACTACAAATATGGATTATCAACTATACCAGATCAGGAATTCGAGAGGTATTCTCGGATATGTGATAGAAACGGTTTCAGATACACTGTTTATGTGAAGGTTCCCTTTGTGGATGATTTTCATGGTAGGTTTTATTCTGTAGGTGAAGCACTCCATAATGCGAGCAGCCTTAACTATCCAAGGATGTCTATCCCCTATCACAGGGTAGAGTATTCTTTTAACCTGTGGGGAAGCACTTACATTCATACCTTTGATGCTTTATTTAATCCAAATATAATGATCGGGAAAAAGGAACTATCTCCAAAGATGAAGAAAAATATCAAGACAAAAAAAATTAGTACGTTAGTACATGTCTTAAAATTCGATTCTCCTGATGAAAAAATGTTGGCTCTAAACCTACCGAAACAAGTAATAATATTCGATGTAAAAAAGATAAATAGGATTTTTGATGCATGATCAAAAAAGATAATTGTGTGGTCTAGTGACCACCGTGTGGTGGTGCTTGTGCACTCTTGCTTATTGACTCATTATAAGTACCATCTGCCTTTTCATGGAACTCAAGGCTTGACTGATCTACTTTTATCGCCTGTGGTGGACATACCGATACACACGCCATGCACCATATGCAGTCGTACTCACGAACCACTTGAGGCTTGTCACTGTAATCCTTCCTCTCATCCTTAGCATCAGACCCAGTTCCCTCCCATTTGTGATTAATAACATCTTTCGCTGGTATATCTTTCTCAGTCCTGTACCACTGGAAAACTGACACAGGGCATGATTCAAGACATGCACCATCTGCAATGCATGCGTCCCAATCCACAGCCACCATTGTGCCATGGACGCCCAGTGGCTCGATCTTTTCGCCCCTTGCCTCGTATGCAGCTTTAACATTTTCATCCTCTGCCGCTTCTACTTCTCTGCCTGGGCCCCAGGCAAAGTAATAATGTTCTCCATCTGTATGTTCTACTTTTCCAAGTACTTTGTGATTTCTTGGAAAATCATCATCAATTGGCATATTACAACCTAACTCCAAGTATGTTATATAAATGATATGGACTCTAACAAGATAAGTTCATATTCTTTTGTGGTCGAGTTACGCCAGTTCATGGGCATACACAGGTATCATGTTTACAGAAGTCCTAACATTGGCATATTTCTGAAAGCTAATGACAAATTTCTTTTTATACCAAAGGGGTTTGCCGATTCCAAGGCAGAGAATCTCGAGTCTTTTTTGAACGTTCAGTGTGTGTCCACTTCTATAGCACAGACAAGGCTGCTGGGTCCTTTATCTGTAATGAACAATAATGGCATACTTCTGCCAAGGTTAACGGAAGATTACGAGGTGCAGGAGCTTAAGAAAGCTACGGATATGAATGTTGGAAGGATACCACTGAAATTTACCGCTTTAGGAAATCTAATAGTCACTAACGACAAGGCTGGACTGGCATCACCGATGATACCTAAAGAATATCTAAAACAGATACAAGACGTACTTGGTGTGCCTATAGAACGTATTAGCCTAGATCCGTATCATCAAGTAGGAGCACTTGTGGTGAGCACCAACCTAGGTGCCGCTGTTCACCCCAAGATAAGCGAACGCGAGATTGATTTTATCAAGGAATATTTGAAAGTTGATGTAGAAGCTGTCACCGTTAATGGTGGTGTTCCATTCGTGGCATCCGGTGTTATCGCCAATTCCAAATCAGTCGTAGTTGGCACATTAACTACAGGTCCTGAACTGATAATGTTAAGTAGGGTGTTCAAGGTCTAAGGTTGGATTCTAACCATGTCTTTGGATCTTTCGTAAAATCATCGAGTTTTAGTTTAAATTCAGACCCTGTTTCCATATTTCTTACTATCAACTCGTTCCTAGATAGTTCTTCAGGGGCAAGTATAGCAGTGAACATGTATCCCCTCTTCGATGCTTCCTCCAGCTGCTTCTTCAGGGGATGGTTACTCATGTCAAACTCCGATATCATGCCATTTCTTCGAAATGAAGATACCATGTTCATTGCTTTTTGTTTTAGATCGTCATGTACGTATGCTACAAACACAGATTTGTTGGGTAGTTTGCGATCTGCAGATCCTTTTTTCAGTAAGATAGGAACCATCCTTTCAATACCCCCAGCTGCGCCAGTTGCACCCATATCGGATCTGCCAAAAGCAGCCGTAAGCGTGTCGTACCTTCCTCCACCTACCAGTGCACCCCCATCACCAGACTTGTCGAATACTTCAAACACTATACCAGAGTAATAATCCAAACCTCTGACTATGCCCATGTTTATCCTAGCATTTTTCACTTCTCTTGCCTTGAGAGAATCCATGATATCCTCGAGTTTACCAGTTTTATTCAGATCTTTGATGCGATCATCAGATAGAACTTTATCCGTGTTTCCCTTTAGTGTTGCAAGTTGTACCAGTGCCTCCAGCTTCTTTGTATCAAAACCCTTCTCTGAGTATTCTTTTAGCACAGCCTTGTCACCTTTTTTAGGAACCTTGTCAACGGCCCTGAGCATCTCCAACAATGTATCATTATCGCTGACATGCAATTTGCTACATATGAAATCTTCCAGTAATTCACGATCACAGACATCAATTACAACATCGAGCCCAAGAGATTCCAGATACATGGCAGTAAACTCTATAACTTCCGCGTCTGATTCCAAGTTGAAAGAATCGTAGATCTCCACATCCCATTGGTGGAACCATCTATATCGACCCAACTGGGGCTCATCGTACCTGAACATTCCACCGAATGATGCCAGCTTGACGGGTAATCGCATATCACGTCTGGACGTAACATACCTTGTGAGGCCTATGGTAAGATCGAAACGCAAGGCAATGTCTCTTCCACCTTTGTCCTTAAAACCGTAAATTTCCTGCTTTATTGCAGAACCGCTCTTTACCTCCAATGTTGATAGCGATTCCAAAGGAGATGGTTCCATTAAATTGAAACCAAATAATCCCGCAGTATCAAAGAACTTTTGCTTGATCACTTCAATCACTTGATACTCTTTTGGTTGGAGATCCCGCATTCCCCTAGGAATTTCGAATTTCAATCCAATAGAAGTTTAGTACATATACATTAAAAGATTTACAATTGTGATTGCTCAAAGGTAAATTAGAGTGACATTTAGACTCTTAATTCTAAATATCCTAACCTAACATTAGGGACATTGTCGTCCCAAAGACATCTTCCGTCAGGAGCTTCTCTTAGAATATGAATCAGCGTAAGGGAAGATTAAATAATGAAGGCAATCTAAATAAAATGTAAGACGATGAGGAGAAGAAGAGGAAAGATAGCGGAATTGCCTAACGTTTTTTTGGGGAGGTGTAGAGATGCCTAGCTGTGCTAAATGTAACACATTTGTTGACGAGACTGTAACACTACAGGTAGAATATTACGAAACTGTCAACGAGGCACATTATTGCAAAAGTTGTTTTAAAAAGTGGTTGGATTAACCTCA
>JAZFZF010000155.1:0-2871 GCA_036443875.1 Nitrososphaerales archaeon | reverse complement strand
ACAACAAATATCAAATAATGGGAAACTGTAAAAATCATTACTGTCCTTTCGGATGTGCTTCTTCTCTTTGCTTCACAAGAATATTTTCTGCATGATAGTACATCCTATTAATGATATAAGAAAAGTTTGTAAAGAAAAAGATGTTATATGGCTTTAATTTGCTTCACTATTGGAGGTCTGGTCTTTTTGAAAACCCGGAACCCACAGATGCATTTTAATTCTGGTAATCTGTTCAACTCCTCAACACTTGTTATTGTGCTACATCTCATACATTCGTAAAGAACGTTCTCTAAACCACTACTCTCGTCTCCCATATGGAGACTTTTTGACAACCCCCATTTAAGTCTAAGTTAATAAAAATTAGTTTAGTGGGTCAAAGAGACTTCGATGTAAACATCGTCAGGTATCTTCAACCTCATTAGCTGCCTCATAGCCCTATCATCAGCTCCTAGATCGATGACTCTTCTATGCACACGCATTTCCCACTTTTCGTAAGTGTTGGTGCCTTGCCCTGCTGGCGCCTTTCTTGTAACTATCTTCATTTTTTTGGTAGGTAGAGGTAAAGGACCCTTGACCTTGACACCAGCCTTATCGCCTATAGTCTTTATCTCTGCAGCTACATCTTCTAGTTTGGGCAAATTAGTGCTGGTGAGTTTTATCCGTGCACGCTGTGTCATTTATATTCACGTCAAGCCTTGGTAGTAACCTTCTCATTTGAGAATTTTTCAGTAACTTCCTTTACTACACCTGCAGCTATTGTAGTGCCCATATCCCTTAACGCAAACCTTCCCAGCTCTGGATACTCCTTGAATGTCTCAATGCATAATGGCCTAACGGGCCTTATCTTCACTATGGCAGAATCACCGTTCTTTAGAAACTTGGGATTTTCTTCAACAGTCTGTCCACTTCTTGGGTCCATCTTTGCCTCGAATTCTGTTATTGTTGCAGCTACCTGTGCCGTGTGTGCATGTAACACTGGGGTATATCCCGGCGCTAACGCTGTAGGGTGGAATATTACAATTATCTGTGCCCTGAACTCTTTCGCAGCTGTAGGAGGATCGTTCGCGGAACCTACAACATCACCACGTTTAATCTGCTTCTTGTCTATACCTCTAAGGTTGAACCCAATGTTGTCACCTGCCTCTGCCTCTTCCAATTGCGTATGATGCGTTTCAATTGACTTTATTTCGCCAGGAGCACCTTCTGGCATCACAACTATCTTGTCACCGGGTTTCATTCGTCCTGTCTCTATTCTTCCAACTGGGACGGTACCGACGCCAGTAATTGAATAAACATCCTGTATTGGGATTCTAAGCGGTTTGGTTATCGGCTTTTCTGGTTCCACAAATTCGTCCAGTGCCTGTACAAGCGATGGACCATCATACCAAGGCATATTCTCTGATTTTTTACTTAGATTGTCGCCCTTCCATCCCGACACAGGAATGAATCTTACCTTGGAGGTAACGTATCCTACACCCTTGAGCAAGTGTTCTACAACTGCTTTGACCTCATCATATCTGTCCTTGGAATACTTCACCAACTGATCGTCCATCTTGTTTACTACAACTGCAAGCTGGGTTACACCCAATGTTCTTAACAGAAACGCATGTTCCCTTCCTTGTCCACCAGGGTCAATAGCAACTTCTGTTTCACCCTTCTTTCCAGATATTACTAGTACGGCACAGTCAGCTTCCGACGCTCCAGTAATCATGTTCTTTACAAAGTCCCTATGACCAGGAGCATCAATTAGGGTGAAGAAAAATTTTTTTGTCTCAAATTTCTGAAATCCAAGATCTATGGTTACACCCCTCTCACGTTCATCCTTCAGTTTATCAAGAACCCAAGCAAACTTGAAGGTATCTCCCTTGCCAGTCTTTTCAGATTCTTTTGCATACTCGTCTATTGTTCTCTGATCGATAGCACCTGTTTCAAACAGCAAGTGTCCAACCAATGTTGATTTACCATGATCCACATGACCTGTCATTATCATGTTCAGGTGTGGTTTTTTGCTACTCATATCTTAATACATCTGTTCAGGGGCTTTATTTGCATTTCTGTTTGTAAATAGGGGGTAAAATCTATAGAAAATGAAGAAAATGGTGCTATCGTTGTTTTGCATTCTGGATTATATCTTCTACAGCTTGACTGAGACTGAGCATTCCTTTTGCTTTGGCGTATTTCTCTATCGCCTTCAATTGATCTTCAGTGAAGCATACAGGCATGGTTCTATCTGCCATGTAATCTGACACCAAATATTGATATATATAAAGTTAGTGTAAAGTCGGTATAGTCTCCTTTAGGATTGACTGTGCAACAGGAACATTTTTGCTCTTTTCTTGCTTCTTTACCAATTTTTTCTTAAGCTTGTCCAGATTCCCGTCTATTCCAAAGTAGTTTTGGAACTTCTTTGTGGTCTGATATATTTTCAAGCGTCCTAGCTTCTGATAGGTAAGAAAACCCATTTGGGCCAATAACTTAAGATGTCCATACACTTGGCTGCCACGTATTTCCACCAATTGTTTTGAGGTAGCTGGTTGCATGACAGCAGCACATGTGAGCGTTTTGAGCGCGGCATTCGACAGAAACGGCCTTGTAGCGAACTTCTTTATCACGGTATTGTATTGCAATTTTAATTGCAGAGCAAATGAACCATCCTGTAACTCTATAAGTTCTAGAGCATGTAAAGACGAATTAATTGTTTGAATAAGTTCTCTGGCCATCTTTATTGCTTTACTAGCAGAATCTGTACCAGCAGCCTTCTGCAGTTCCTCTATACTCAAGGGTCTACCAGCAGCATATAGCGCAGCTTCTATCCGGGCCAACAATTCGATATCTCTATCGTGCATATGTTCTACGCCAACGGAGAGCATT
>JAZFZF010000154.1:0-2995 GCA_036443875.1 Nitrososphaerales archaeon | reverse complement strand
AGGATGAAAGGGTTGGATATCATTGCAGAAACCAGTTGTGTCTACATGATAATAACACTACGAATGGTGTATCTTTCTGAAATCCAGTAGTATTACATGGTTAGTTGAATTTGTGTCCATATATCCAGAGTATACACAGCCTCAAACGAATCTGACTTTTAGTTGATCACCTGGTGGGATGTTAGCAGACAAAGTTACATCCCACACACGATATCTAGCGTTATATTCATGGTTTTGAAGCGTAAATAAGAATTCTGTGGTGCCATAAATCTACTCTATTCTATCAAGCCTCCGATCAGATACATCAATGGTCACAATATTTGATGTTTCAAAAGTAAATACATCACCAACTAATAGAAATTTGTTGTGTCAAATTTTTTGTTAAATATGTCAAGCATAACATCTATCTTCTGGGCATTGACATTGACATAAGCCAAATTAACGAACAGTGATGCAGCGACAACGACAGCAATTATTGGCAACCTCATTACAAAGTCATTCCATTTTAGGTACATATGTCTATCCTTTAACAATTAAACCAAGTCTTGAACTTGGTGAAAACGATCTATTTTAGATGATCATACTTTGTAAGAGAATCACAAGGTATAGATTCACCAATATTAAACTTCTTGGTGTTAACTTGATTTTAATTGAATAAGAGACGTATGATCTTAAATCATTCGCTAGTGATCAAGTTCGATTATCGACAAAACAGATCTATACGAAATCTAGCCGTTTGAAACAAATACAAAATTTCAAAACGCTTTGATAGCCCCATAGAATGACCTAGATTAGTGCCAAGTGTGCTGATCTTGTTGGCTATCTATCTTTGAAAGCATACAACTTACTTTATTGTCAATAATGTGAGGAAGCAATAACAACAATGCATACCGAGCTACATAGTTAAGATGAACTTGGCTTGTCGGCTCATTCGATTCTGTTGACAGAAGTTGCAAGAAATATATCCTCTGTCAAGAAAACTAGCATATCTCTATCTATACTTTGGCATATCTGGTATGTTAGGAATTAGTGGTAATTAATTGTCATCTTAGATACGCCCCATGCATATGGATTGATAATTTTTGTTGGAGGCTATTTTAGCCCTGATGCGTTTCAGATTTGGATATGGAGTAATCGAAGCAAGTTCACTAAGCAATCCAAGTAATTGCTATGGTATCTACGTGTACTGTGGATGACAATAGTCTGCGGGCAACTGCTACTTCTATGCGCATATTTGATACATATGTATTTGATACATATGTATTTGATACATTCTTAGCATTTCAGTTCCTGATTCGAATAAATCCGATGTTTGCACTCATCTGCTCAAGAAGAGGTTTGAGAGAGGTGCATTGGTATTCGAAAGTTAATATCAAATGAACAAGTTGAACGCATCACTACTTACACAAATTTCACTATGTGAGAATGTAAATGACAATCTTAATTAATATTACAATATTGTAATTATAAATATCACAACCACTCTAGGAATGTATGCGTGCCAAGGCTACCACTGTATTAGCTGGCAACAGCTACGTGAACATGCTCGACGCAGTAAAATCAAAGGTTTCCAGACTAACATACGGGAGGACTCTTCGCCTTTACTGTGAATTCACCCAAATGGATACCGACAAGCTTATCGAGATAGCTAACAAGGATCTCCCAGGAGCAACGGAACAAGTCAAGACTTACATGCGACATCTTAAGGAGAGAGTGGAAGTTAAGAAAGATCTACAACCCAAAAGTGTCGCCCTATACTTTAGCACGGTTAAGTTGTTTTACACGATGAATGATATTCTGATGAACTGGACAAAAATATCGAAGATGATGCCAGAAAAAACAACACAGGAAGATAGAGCTTACAGAAAAGAGGAGATCGATAAGATATTGAAGGTTGCAGATATACGAGAGAAAGTCATAGTTCTTCTGCTTGCGACGGCAGGACTGAGAATTGGAGCATTACCGGATCTCAAGGTGAAGCACCTATCACCCATGAATTCCAAGGATGGTAAGCTTCTCGCTGCCCGTCTCACAGTCTATCCGAACACTCCTGACGAATACTTCACATTCATAACACCAGAATGTTATACAGCAATTCAAGAATACCTAGAATATAGAAAGCGGAATCACGAGAAGGTTACAGGGGATGCACCGTTAATCAGGAACAAAATACGACAAGGGGTTCCGTTGAACTCAAGCAGTAGAGGTAACCCAAAACAACTAACAAGTCCTTCCATGTCGGTAATAGTTTGGAGATTGCTGATACGGAGTGGAGTTAGGGAGTTAACTGACACGAAACGTTATGCTGTGAAGATGGACCATGGGTTTAGGAAGTTTTTCAATACTACATGTAAAAAAGCAAAAGTTGATGGTATCCATAAGGAAATGTTTCTAGGGCATGCAACGGGTCTAGATGATAGTTATTACAGGCCTGAGCCGGAGGACTTACTACCTGACTATCTTAAGGTGATACCGAGTTTAACATTCGATGATACGGAAGTCCTCAAAGTGCAGAACATGAGTCTGCAGAAGGAGATAGAGAAGGAGCAAGAAAAAGATAAACGAATTGAACGAAACGAGACAACCGTCCACAGCTTGATGATCCATATAAGGGAAATGAAAGAGAAAGAGCAGGAGCGAAACACGGACTCTGAGAAGATAAAGGAAGACATGGCGGAAGTGAAACGTAAATATGATATTTTATCCAAAAATATGTATCACATAGCCAAGAGTTACAAAGAGGGTGAGATCATATTCAAGAAAGAGAAGAAGAAGAATTAACGATCGAGTAATTTGATAAGTTCGTTCTTAGCTTCCGTTTTATCGATCTTCCCTCGCTTGTATTTGGTATAGACAACACCAGCTTCATTACCAATAACTATCGCCATAGCTTCGAGAAACTTATCATAGTATTCAGTCTCAGGTCCTATGTTCTTGATATTCCCCATTGATTTCCATTGTTGGGTACGATCTTTCTTTACGGTTATTTCATATA
>JAZFZF010000153.1:0-5197 GCA_036443875.1 Nitrososphaerales archaeon | reverse complement strand
GTGCTAGCCACTCCAACATCATTCTTGCTGATAAAATCATCGAAAATGGGTTTGCTAGTCCCTTCCCCGCTATATCTGGAGCCGATCCGTGTACTGGTTCAAATATGGCAAAGCTATCACCAATATTTCCTGCTGGTGCAATACCCAAGCCGCCAACTACCTGCGCAGCTTCATCGGATAAAATATCTCCAAATAGATTTGGAGTTACTATCACATCAAAATTCTCTGGATTCCTAATGAGATTCATAGCGCAGGCATCTACGTACATTTCACTGAATTTTATATCAACATATTTTTTAGATACATCTCTACATGCAGTTGCAAATAGTCCGTCTGTTTTTTTAAGCAAATTGGCCTTATGAACAGCTGTTACATTTTTCTTTTTATTTCGAAATTTTGCTAGTTTAAAGGCACACTCTGCAATTCTAACTGACGCTTTAGTAGTGGTCAAACGTATGGAGATGCTTGCATTTTGAAAATAATATTCTAAACCAGCATATAAATCTTCTGTATTCTCTCTAACGATGACCATATCGATATTGTCCTTTAATCACTGTATATTTGGATAGTTCTTGGTAGGCCTAATATTTGCAAAAAGATCAAGAGTTTTTCTTAGATACACAATAACATCAGCTGCGCTTTCGCCTATCGGTGCTTTCATGCATACATCAGAGTTCTTTATTGCCTGAAAGCTGTGATGAGGTAATGCTTTACCGCATTTCTTTACAACCGAGTCACCTGCTTCCACATCTGTTATCTCGAACTTCACATCGTACTTATCGTGAATTAACTCCAGGACAGATCTTGTTGCCATTGATATCTCTGGCCCTATACCATCTCCAGAAATTAGTGTTAATCTATACATCCTGCCTAAACCGTGTATTTCCTTAGCTCTTTGTCTTTATCCATGGTTCGTTTGAGCATTATTCTGTTCAGTCCGTTGATCATTGCTTGCACGCTTGCAATTACAATATCCTCTCCAGCAGCTCTTGCAGATGATATATGACCATCATTATCCTCGACCTTTATGCTAACTTCTGCAAGGGCATCAGAGCCGCCAGTTATTGATTCTAACCTAAACTCTCTTAACTTTATATTGGCGATTTCATCAGTGATTTTCTGTATTGCTTTCAACCCTGCATCAACCGGGCCTAGACCTGTATCAGCAGCAACAAATTCCTTACCTTCAATTATCAACCGTACAGATGCTGTTGGAACAACATTCATACCTGTTGTTACAACAAAATCATTTAATTTTATTCTCTCTTCAAGTCCTTCCTGTTGCATTACTTGTGAGGTAATGACAAGAAGGTCTGCTTCCGTAATATTCTTACCCTTATCTCCCAAGTCTTTGATCTTTATCAGGATTTCTTTCAATTGTTGTTCTGAGGGTGCAAGACCATACTCTTCAAGCATGGCAGAGACGCCGTGTACTCCAGCATGTTTCCCCGCCTCGAGCCATCTTTTCCTCCCCACCATCTCAGGATTGATAGGTTCGTATGTTAATGGATTTGAAAGTACGCCATGTGTATGAATGCCAGATTCATGACCGAATGCATTTTCTCCAATGATTGCTTTGTTGGGTTGTACAACTATACCCGTTAGACTTGATACTATTCTGGAGGTCTCGTAGAGTAATTGAGTCTTTATTCGTGTTTTCATTCCATAAAGACAGTGTAAGGCCATAACGAACTCTTCGAGTGAAGCGTTGCCAGCTCTCTCCCCGAGGCCATTTATCGTTACATGTGCGCATGAAGCACCAGCTTCAATTGCAGTTATAGAATTGGCAACTGCAAGACCAAAGTCATCATGACAATGTATGCTTATAGGAACTTTTATCGTAGTCCTCAGATAACTTATCAGTGTGTTGATATACTTTGGGTTAGAATATCCTACAGTATCTGGAACATCTATTCTATCTGTTCCAGCATCAACTACTGCCATGTACACTTGCTTTAGAAATTCTCTGTCGGTTCTGGTTGCATCTTCAGCTGAAAATTCGCATACAAGACCATGTGATTTTGCATATTCTACAGCTTCTATTGCTTTTTGCAGTACTTCCTCCCTTGTCTTCTTCAACTTGTACTTCAGATGTATGTCTGATGTTGCGATGAAAGTATGAACGTACTTGAGATCACATTTCATTATCGCATCGATATCTTTCTTCTCCACCCTTGCAAGACCAGAAATATTACAAGAAAGGTTCTGCTTTGCAATTTCCTTAACAACATCCATCTCACCTTGCGATATAATAGGAAATCCTGCTTCAATTACGTCAACGCCTATTTTGTCAAGCTGAATAGCAATCTTTACTTTGTTCTGAGGAGTCAGTGTGACTCCAGGAGTTTGTTCACCATCCCTTAGCGTAGTATCATATATTCTAATGTAATCTTCACTCATATACCGCACCTCTTGCCAGAGCTGAAACACCTGTCCTTGCAAGCTCTATTATACCATAATGTTCTACAAAACTTCTGAAAGCATCTATCTTATCTGGTGTGCCTGTTATCTCCACCATTATAGAGCCTTTACTGACGTCAACAACCTTTCCCCTGAAAACATTTGAGAGGTTAATTATCTCCATCCTTGAATTTGGATCTACTGCCTTCAATTTCAATAATGCAAGCTCTCTATACACTGTATTATCTACAGCTAACCTTGTGACGTCGACCACATCGATTAATTTGCGCAACTGCTTCACCATTTGTTCTGTTATCTGCTCATCACTGGATATTGTCACTGTGATTCTTGAAAGATCTGGTTGCTCTGTTGGTCCCACTGTGAGGCCTTCGATGTTGAAATTTCTGGCCCTAAACATATTAGAGACCTTGAAAAGAACACCCGGTTTGTTCTCAACCAAGGCAGAGATTATATTCATCCCATTTTTTCACCTATGCTGCTGTGATCATATCCTTCAGTCCTGTTCCTGGAGCTACGAATGGAAATACATCCTCTTCTGGATCTATAACTATGTCTATTACAGTAGCAACATCACTCTTTAGTCCTACCCTTATGGCTTTATCGAGTTCATCCATAGATTGTGCTCTTATTCCCTGTGCACCGTAGGCTTCTGCAATTTTAACAAAATCTGGTCCTCCCTTGAGATCAATTCCAATGTAACGTCTGTCATAGAATAGTCTCTGCCACTGTGCTACCATGCCAAGTGAGAAGTTATTCATCAAGAATACTATTACAGGCAGGTTATCAAGAACAGAGACTGCAAGAGAGTTCTCCGTCATGTTGAAGCTGCCATCACCAGCGATATCTACAACCTGAACGTCAGGTTTTGCTGCCTTTGCTCCTATCGAAGCAGGGAAGCCATAACCCATGGTACCTAGGCCAGTTGAGCTGAAGAACGTACCAGGCTGTATGATGTCAAAGAACAGGGAGGTCCACATTTGACATTGACCTACTTCAGTAGTAACGATTGAGTCTGGAGGTAATAGTTCTCTTAACTTCTTAAGTGATTTTCTAGCAGTTATGTCCCTTGAATGATCCTTGAAATTGCTTTGTATCTCATCCCTGACTTCATTGATATGTTTTATCCATATACTTTCACTTTCCTTCTTAGCTATACGTTTTGCCAACATCTTCACAAGAGTGCGTAGTGAAGCTTTGACATCGCCAACAACTGGAACTGCTACTGATTTGTTCTTCCCAATCTCTGCGGGGTCTATGTCAATGTGTATTATCTTCATTTGCTGACCAAACTCATCGAATTTTCCGACAGATCTGTCTGAGAATCTAGTTCCTATGGCTAGTAAAACATCAGCCTCTAGTATCAACTTGTTGGCTTCTGCATGACCATGCATCCCAATGGGCCCAAGTGCTAAAGGATGGTTCTCGGGGAATGCACCTTTGCCCTTGAAAGTCGTTACAATAGGTATCATCAGAAGTTCTGCTAGTGCTTGTAGTTCATGAAAAGCGCCAGATATATGAACACCGCCTCCAGCCATTATCATTGGTCGTTCCGCATTAAGCAATAATTCTACAGCTATTCCAACCTGTCCCATATCAGGATCAATATGAGGTGAGTAACCTCTTACTCTGATTATTTCTGGGAACGTAACTTCTGATTCTTCTTGTTGTACGTCCTTCGGAATATCAATGAGAACAGGACCGGGTCTCCCACTCTCTGCAATGTAGAAACCTTTCTTGACCATTTCTGGTATTTCTGCAGCAGATCTGGGCTGGAAGCAGTATTTCGTTATAGAAGCGCAAATTCCCATGATATCACATTCCTGAAATGCATCCTTTCCGATCATTGCCCTTGGTACCTGACCAGTTATTGCTACCATAGGAGCAGAATCCATGTAAGCAGTGCCTATACCTGTTACAAGATTAGTTGCGCCTGGACCAGATGTAGCAAAACACACACCAGGTTTTCTCTTTATTCTTCCATAGCCATCGGCCATATGTGCACCTGACTGCTCATGTCTAACAAGTACGTGTCTTATGTTACTACGTGTTAGCTCATCATACATCGGAAGGTTTGCACCACCAGGCATGCCGAATACAATATCCACCCCTTCCCTCTCTAGACCATGTATCAGAGCCTTAGAACCAGACAACTCGACCATTTCAAATTAACTCCAAAAACCTTGTAGATAAACCTACAAGATTCAATTCAGCAAAACGACTAGCAAAAGCACATCCACGCAAATGCTAGTTCTTTCACTATATGCATTTAGCATGTCAGACTTTTATGCTTACCTTCTATAATTATAAATATTTTGCCCTAATAAGACAATCAGTTTGGTCGAAAGCGAGGCAGATGTGGTCAAAAAAGCAGTTTATGGGTCGTTTGAGATTGGAAAGAGCAAGGATCTGCAGGCAATACAGGTCCTACACTACAACGATAAAAGGTTCTCAAAGTTTGGTGACGTACCACCCTATTTAAGGATGGATTATGATGAGGCGTGTATGTATGAAGAGCTGTACTTCGCTAGTGTATCAGATTACGATTTTGAGATTGAAGATCTCAAGGTCGATTTGTTTGATGACATCGCAATTGCAACCTTCATTGTTGAGCACACGGGCATGCTTGTCGATGACTATAGTTTTACTGGTAGAATCATGAACTTGCGAGCAAGGGCAACCATGGTCTTTCAAAAGGAATCAAAATGGTTAATCGTGCATGAGCATTTTTCAAAGATTCCCATGAAATCTAGCGAATGATTATCTCTCAATATCTATT
>JAZFZF010000152.1:0-4483 GCA_036443875.1 Nitrososphaerales archaeon | reverse complement strand
AAGTCCAATTGAATTTATAGTATTTAAAATCTATAAATATCTTAGTTTATTTGTATTCTAATAAGATGAAACACTACCTGTAGTCGTTCAAAACATCTCTATATCTAGGATCCTTATATGCTATCATCTTGACATATTCTCCATAGCTTATGTTCAATGAACATCTATCACATTTTACACGTGAAAAATTTTCCAGCTCTGCCACTTCACCACATTGAGGGCACTTTAAACGCATCATCTTCTTTTCGTAATATGCATTAATAACAGTTTTGATAACATAAAGGATAAAAGTCGTATGTTTATAGGATGGATATGACACAAAAATGTTCAAAATGCGGAAACAGATTTGACGAAAGCAAGGTAGATCCTGAGGCTGCCAAGTACTCTGCTTGCTCGAACTGCTGGAGTGAGTGGGTGACCTACAGCGTGATGGTAATAAATGAAATGCGGTTAGACCTGTCTTTGCCTGAACACAGAAAAGTACTAAAGAAATATGAAAGAGTATTTCTCGGTTTGGAAAAACCGGAAGAGGGCATGAAAGACATGAACAAGGAAGAGGAAAGAGTTCCCGACAAACGCTAACTAATCTTTAATGCTTTCTTGACAGTTTCGGGAATGGCATCAACAAAGTCGCTTTTCTTGTCATCAGGCAGATCATTGATTAAATCATTCAGGGAGGTGATTAGAAGTTCTCTCTTGTCATCTGACAACGAGGTGAATACGGATATAAAACCATCGACATTTAATTTTGCTAGTCTTTCTGGAGACACAACTATAACATCTACATATACACCAAACATCGCTTTGCGCTTATCCTTATCAAACTCACACAAAACTTCCATCCACGTCTTGACCAAATTTGATAATAATTTAAAGTCTACTGCAGGAGCAGTGTTCAAGACGTTTGTAATAATTTCCTTTTTTTCATCTTCGGGCAACGTAAAGAATTCTGTTAATCTGCTCTTTAGCATCGCTTTCCGCAAAAATTCTGGTAATCCAGCTAGGATTTTAAGTATATTTCCAGCTATGCTAGAATCTGACATTTAGATACATGCTCCCACTTGACTTAAATACAATTTGCCAGCACTAGAGTACATGCCAGCCACAGTTGTCGTAGGAGGTTTCTTCGGTGACGAAGGAAAGGGCAAGTTAATCTCTTACCTTGCATTAAAAGATAAACCAACCATTGCTGTTAGAGGTGGCGTTGGTCCCAATGCTGGACATACATTTGTGTTAAACGGTGAAGTGCACAAGGTTCGCATGCTACCAAGCGCTGTTTTGAGCAAAACCACTAGATTGATGATCGGCGCGGGGGTTGTAATCGATCCGGAAATTTTACTAAACGAGATTGAAAAGTATAACGCACATGATCGTGTGTTTATAGACAGTCAATGTGGTATAATTGAACCTAGGCATATCGAAAGTGATAAGAGTCAAACTCTAAAAGGCAGAATAGGTACAACAGGTTCAGGAACAGGTCCTGCAAACGCAGATAGAGCCATGCGCACTCTTCATTTGGCTAGAGAAATGAAGGATCTCACACTTTACTTGGACGATGTTAGCAATTCAATTAATTTCGCACTTGATAGAAATGAAAGCGTGTTAGTTGAGGGAACACAAGGTACGTTTCTTTCCGTCTATCATGGGACCTATCCATACGTAACTTCTAAAGATGTTACCGCATCAGCCATATGTGCAGATGTAGGATTGGGGCCAAAACGCGTTGATGACATAATATTGGTCTTCAAGGCATATGTCACCAGGGTAGGCCTCGGGCCGTTAGAGAAGGAGATTAATAAAAAAGAGGCACAAAAGCGTGGCTGGTTTGAAGTTGCCACGGTAACTGGAAGAGAGAGGAGAGCAGCACCATTCAACTTTGAACTTGCAAAGAAGGCCATATCGCTGAACAGTGCTACGCAACTGGCAGTTACCAAACTTGATGTAGTGTTTCCCGAGTGTGCACATGTGCGAGAATATGACAAACTTTCTGATAACGCCAAGCATTTTATGGAGCAGATAGAGGAGAATACCGGACGGCAGGTAACTCTGGTCGGTACCGGTGAAGATATTAAAGATACTATTGATAGACGCTAGTAAAGTCAACACTTTGCAGAAGCATTCCCAAATTATCTTCTTATCTTTTCTTCCTTTTATTTCATACCTCCTTTTCAAATTAAACTCTTTTCCGAAACCATTCCTTCTAGATAGGGTTGTTGGTTCTATGCTTAAACTTTAATTAGAGTTTGGAAGAAACCAACTCGTTGAAACCAAAAATACCTTCTTATATAGAACTTGAAAGCATTAAAGATCTTGCTAGGTTGGCATGCGCACTTGAGAGGGCGCCTTTACCTGTATTTTCCATGAAACTGCGTGGAGAGAATATACTTGCAACACAAGTCGACTCTCTCATGGGTAAGCCCGTTATTTATTATGCTAAAACCAACTCTTCAGGTGAATTCCTTGCTTATAGGAACACCGATGGTGTTGAAGACCTTGTTCTGGTCAATGCACTAACAAAACCTGCTTTTGTATACGCACCAATAATACAGATAGAAAAGCTACCTACCTCTATGATGAAGGATACCAAGGTAAACAAAAATTCCAGTTACCTTTCTATAAAACTGAAGGACTTGGCAAGTATTGCGAAGGTCAGCAGTTATAAAATGATTTACGAAGAACCTCCCCTTCCGCTATTCCTCTTCAAAAATGGCGAATTGGTCTTAGGGACTTTTATGAGCACATATGACAACAGTGACACAGCATTCTTCTACTATATAAAAATGGATTCTACACCTGTACAGCCGTTCCTCAAATATTCTGGGCAAAAAATTGAAAAACCTACATTTACTAGCAACATTGATGAACACGGCTACGTTTACATGAAAGTTATAAAGCTCAAGAAGGATCATCCTTTGGTAATGATAAATGACTAATACCTTTCCTTCAAGAATAAGAGAAACCACAAAACAACGCAAGAGCAGGATAGTACTTGCCCTTGATATTAATTATACCAACAGAAATAATGCTATAATATTCGCGAAGAACAGCATAAATATGCTAAAAGAGTATATCTGTGCTGTTAAAATAAACTTCCATTTGATCCTACCTCTAGATCTTTATTCGGAAGTGAAAGAGGTAACAGATCTTGCGCATTCATACAATTTGCAGACTATAGCAGACGTAAAGTTAAACGATGTAGGCAACACCAACAGGATTGCATTATCACACTTGTGGTCAGGAGGTTTTGACGCCGCAACCGTAAGCTCCTTTGTTGGTTTCGATGGTTTGAGAGAGGCAATATCGCATGCACATGAGAACAAAAATGGTGTTATAGCACTTGTTTACATGAGTCATAAGAGCGCCCATGACACTTACGGGCTGAAGATAGAAGATCCTAAAAGCGGTAAGACCATGCAAATGTACGAGTTGTTTCTAAATTGGGTTGAGGAACTACACGCGGACGGTATAATCGTCGGTGCGACAGTTCCTAAAATAATAAAGCAGTGCTCAGAACGTGTGAAAAACAAAGTGTTAATATTTTCACCAGGAGTTGGCTGGCAGGGCGGAGATGCGCAGCAGGCACTTGGTAATGGTTCTGATTACCTTATAGTCGGTAGGTCGATATTGCAGTCAAAAGAGCCAGATAAGGAGGCAGTGAAGCTAAGAAATCTTACGTGTGAAATAACCTCGAACTAAGAATTACACTTATTACTCAGGAACGTCTTTGCTTCTTTCAGTACCATCTTGGCGTTTGCGTATGTTAATAGTTTCATCGCATCATCATAGTTTAACCAACTGTATCCTTGATGCTCAAACGACACTTTAACATTCTTGGCATTGGTCTTGGTCAGATAAAATATTACTTCCTTGTATACGAGCCTTCCACCCCTTTTATAGTTGTATGTGATTTTCTTTCTAAAACCGTTTACAAACTCAATGTCATCAATCGATGTTTCTTCCTTGACTTCTCTTCTAATCGTATCCACCTCAGCTTCACCAGTCTCTATGTTGCCCTTTGGAAAGTCCCAATGCCCTGCTGGGTAATGCAACAACAAGTATTCGACTTTACCATTCTTCTCATTGAAGATCACAGTTCCGGCAGAACGCTCTTTCATAGATTTTATCTTGAGGAACACCTAACTAATCCTTTCGCTGTACAATTGAGGAGGACTATACCGCCCCTTCTCTTTCTTTCTGGTCTGTACGTATGGTTACACGAGTTGTTTATCACTTCTTCAACCCTCCGCTCCTTTGTAAGCACCGATTCTAACCAAATACAAGTGGTTCCTTGCCCATCTTCTGTTTCCATCTAGCACAATGACAACGTGATTCGGTACTATCCTTCCTTATCTGACTTTTGTATAAAATAGTTACATGCAATGGGCTCGGTAGAAACCATACTATAAAGACAGTCATTCTGTGCATATTGTAAGCAATTACCCTAAATGTTAATTCCCTGTTCTGCATCTTAACAAGTCTTGAT
>JAZFZF010000151.1:0-3065 GCA_036443875.1 Nitrososphaerales archaeon | reverse complement strand
CATGGCCTTGGAGGCCTTGTCGCTGAGCATGGTTCATTGAACTCCCCGTCGATATTAATATGTGTAACATCTCTCATGTCTATAAAACGAGATAATAAGGGCGGGCCAATTTTATGAAGTTGGTCATCTAGTCAATAACTGAATACATTACTAGTGATACAATTCTCATACCATATGAGAGGTTAGTTGTCAAACTCACAACTCTCTACGTATGTTATGCAGGCACAAATACTACGATTCACCGTATGTTTATAACAAATAAGCTTATATTCTAAAAAGAAGCGTGTTTGTAAGTGGTGGTATGGGAATGGATCTGATACAGTTAACATCTAATATTCCTAAAAAGAAGGATGAACTGCGTAAAACCATAAGGCATACACAGAGTATCTGTCCAGATTGTAATATGATCTTGGATGCTGAAGTCTTCGAGCGTGATGGCAAAGTTTTCATGACCAAGACATGTCCAACCCATGGCGAGTGCGAGGAACTTTACTTTGGTTCCTACGAAATGTACCAAAAATTCAGCACCTACTGGATGGATGGTAAGGGTGCTCATGCACCAAACGTTATGATCGACAAGTGTTCATGTCCAACGAACTGCGGTTTATGTACAAATCACTTGAGTCACACTGGCTTGGCCAACATAATAATTACAAACAGATGTGATTTAACATGTTGGTACTGCTTCTTCTATGTAAAGAAAGGTCTTGAAGGTGCTTACCTTTATGAACCAACACTGGAACAAGTAAGAGCGATGGCCAAGACATTGAGGGCTGAAAGGCCAATTCCAGGTAATTCGTTGCAAATTACTGGAGGAGAACCAATGTTAAGAGAAAATATTTTTGATGTCATCAAGATTCTGAAGGAGGAGGGAATCGATCACATACAGATGAATACCAATGGTATACGATTGGCAATTGATCCAGATCTGATGCGACATATCAGAGAAGCTGGCGTAAGCAACCTATACCTAAGTTTTGACGGTGTTACACCAAGAACAAACCCAAAGAACCATTGGGAAATTCCATATGCCTTGGAAAATGCAAGGAAGAATGGCATGAATATTGTTTTTGTTCCAACAGTTATAAAATCAATCAATGATCATGAACTAGGTGGAATCATAAGGTATGCACAGAAATACCTTGATGTTGTTCACGCCGTAAACTTTCAACCAGTTTCGTTGACCGGAAGGTTGACCAAGAAGGAACGTGGGAAATACAGAATCACCATACCAGATTGCATAAAGAGAATTGAGGAGCAAACCAATGGTGAAATTCCAGAGGATGGATGGTTCCCAGTTCCTAGCTGCATGCCATTGACAGATGTAATTGAGCAATTTAGCAAGACTCCCAAATACGAGTTGAGTATACACTTTGCGTGTGGTGCAGGCACATATGTGTTTGAGGATGCTGAAACAAGAAAACTTGTTCCGCTAACGTCGTTCGTGGATATCAAGGGACTGCTTGAATACTTTGAAGAAAAATCAGACGAAATCAAATCTGGTAGGAATAGGTACCTTACCATGCTTGAAGTTGTAAGAAAACTGAATGCATTTGTTGAAAGGAGTAAGCAGCCAAAGGGCCTTGATCTTGCGAAGATGTTTGCAAGTATACTGGTAAAGAGGAACTTTAATTCAGTTGGTTCATGGCATGGTAGAAGCCTCTTCCTAGGTATGATGCACTTCCAGGACAAGTACAACGAGGATCTTGAAAGACTGCAGAGGTGTGATATTCACTACTTGACACCAGATATGAGAATCATCCCCTTCTGTGCATTTAATGTGATACCAGAATGGTATAGGGATAGAATACAGAAGAAGTATGGTTCTTCAGTAGAGCAATGGGAAGAGGAACATGGAGAGAAGCTGGAGGCAGGGTTGTATAGAGGACTTCTTAGAAGGGGTCAACCAAAGTCTGAACTTGGCTGTGGAATGAGTGAAATGCACAAGTCAGCGGAAATCGGCGCAGGCCTCACTGGTGTTTAAACCCCACACCTTTAAAATTCTTTAATGAAATCTATTACAGCTTTATTGAATATGTTAGGGCTTTCAGCGTGAGGCCTGTGGCCACACAATTCCATTATCAATAATCTACAGTTGTCCATTTTTGAGATGAATGGTTCACAGTATCTAACTGGTATCAAATTATCGTCCTTTCCCCATATGACAAATGTTTTCGTTTTGATTCTCCCTAGTCTGCCAGCTAGTCTAGGTGCCTTTGTACTCTCCTTCAACGATGACAAGAACGCATGTCTAGTTTCTGGCATGCTAACATATTTGTAAACACTTTTAATATAATCGTCGGTAAATGATGACCCATCAATATCTCCTGGGGTAAGAGCGTTTCTAACATCTTCAAGATTTTTTGCATCAAGCACTTTAACATATTTTTTCAACTCACTGGTACCTTTGAACCTTCTCGGAGGTATGCCGGCAGGGCCTACAAGCACCAGTTTCTCAACTCTTTTTGGATAGGAAATGGCAAATTCTGCAGCAATCTGAGCTCCCATCGATGAGCCTATAAGATTAGTCTTCTTAATTCCAACAGAGTTCATAAATCTATCAATAAACTTCGTGAACAATTTCATATCATAATTTATCTTCGGTTTGTCACTATTGCCAAAACCTATCAGGTCAGGTGCAAAGATATGAAAATAATTTGCAAACACATCAATGTTAGAAGTCCAGCTCTCTGCAGATCCACCTAATCCATGTATGAACAAGATGTGTTTGTTGTTATTTCCAGATTCTGTATATCTGATTCTATAGCCCATAACATCTACAAATTTGAACTTCACGTTACACCTTATTGAGAGAAACTTAAAAGCATTAATGAAGTTAAAAATTCATAGCAATCACTAACAGCTGAAGCTGACAGTGATAGATACAAGGGAAAGTTGTGATTACAGTTTATAGATTTGAAGAGTGTAAAAAGCTAAACAGCCATTTATAAGCAATCTTGGTTCTAATCTGTATATTACAACTTAAATTTGATCCTTTACCTAATATAGTCATGAAACTGAGCGTAGCAATGATCGAACCTGAACACGAAGTTAACGTAGGTCAT
>JAZFZF010000150.1:0-4498 GCA_036443875.1 Nitrososphaerales archaeon | reverse complement strand
CCTTATGCTTCTGTGGAGCCTATAATTGCTGGGAGCAAGATCAGTCTTAAAACAGACGTTGCTAAATTATCAATTGTTAAGAACAAAAAAACGATAGAGAAAATTGCAAAACCTTTAACTGTTCATTATGAGAGCTTCATAAGCGTCTCAGAAAGCATCAATTCGATGACTTTAATTTTCGATCAGTTAATACTCGAAAAAATGAAGAGTGCTTTCGGTAACGAGAATATGCTCGAAGTTGAAAGCAATCTTGCTGCTATAATAGTACAGAGTCCAGAGGAGATCATCAAAACACCAGCCTGTGCCCTGATATTTTATAATCAATTGGCCAGAAGGCATGTGAATATAGAAGATACCATAAGTTGCTATACCGACACGATCATGCTGGTTAGCATGAGCGACGTTGCTAAAGCATTTAACGCACTAAACGAACTCATAACAGAATCAAGAAAATCGTCAGGCAAAACCAAGTCTAGATCGAAGAACTGATACCTGCTTAACGACTTTACTTGTAGATCTGTACCTGTATGAGGTATAGTATGGATAGACTTGATAAATCCTGAAATACTCTTTTCTTATTTTTGCGACTAGGATTGATGCTAACATATCGAAAGAAATAATCAACATAGTAAAGGTAATGATTGTTATGACGAGATAATGGAAGTATGTCTAATGATAGGTCTGACGATAGATCTCCTCTCTATTTTAAAAAAGGAGAAGACGATGCAATCCAAGTAAGGTTCACCCTAACGATTGCGTAACTTTTAGAAGTTTAGATATAAGAGATTTTAAAAAGGCAATATAGTTCACTTCATTTGTGGTTACTCTAATGCTTCTCTTGCCAATTCTGCGCCCTGTACAAGTCTCCTAAGTTTTTCAAACGCAACACTTCTAGTTCGTGTCCGTAATCCGCAATCAGGGTTGGCGTAAACTTTAGTTGGATCGCCTAACATTTTTCCAGCGTAAAGCAACCGATCTCTGACCAATTCCGGCGATTCCATTTCGTCAACATGAACGTCAACAACACCAAGACCTATCTCGCCATTAAATCCATGATCCTTAAGTGATTTCAAGACTGAATAACCGTTCCTGACGTCATCAGTTGTTCCTAATTTCCAGCTATCCCTGTTTGCGAATTCAAGAGCAAATTGCGCTGCTTTGATTTCCGTTGCGTATGGAATTAATGACAGATAGTCATTTCCACTGTAGCATATGTGCACCGTTATCTTCGCATCAATACCTTTAGCACACTGGTTGATCGATTCAGCAAGAATCTTCATCTCACTTGCATGTGTGGTAGCGGCGGGTTCATCTATCTGTATTACTTGTGCCCCATGCTTTACAAGATCCATTATCAAAGGTCTCACAACATTGCGTGATAGATCGATAACAAATTCTTCCTTGCTATCGTAATATTCGTTATAGGACCAGTCAGCAAGTGTATACGCACCTGTAACTGGAACCTTTATGGTTCTATTAGAACTATTTTTCACAAACTTGAATTCATCGAGGTGAAAATCTGTTTTATACGCAACTTTACTTACGCATCTGGCTTTCTTGTAATACTTGTTATCCCATGAGCGAACCAAACCTGCAAATTCAAAACCATCGATGTATCTAACAGGATATTCATACATCTCAACCCTTCTCACCTCTCCATCGTAGATTACATCCAAACCTATATCTTCCAGAGTTTTGATGTTAAGATAAGCTGCGTCGTTCCTTGCCTTGTTCTTGTCTTCATCGCTTATCTGTTTATTTCTTACAAGTTCAAGCAGCCATTCTGGCTTCTTCAAACTCCCGATCTCTTGCGTTGTAAAAGGTTTAGTCAAACTTTATACTCCGTCCTATAGCTCCAAGCCTCGATAATTTCTTAACGGCAAATTCATACGGCAAGTATTCAAGGTCGCTTGTAGTACTAATATAAGCTTCCCGTGGACTCATCTTATCCAAGGCGTCTGAAACAATCTTTGCTGTTACCTTTACATCCTCCATCTTTGTGTTCATACTGTTAACTACGCCTAAGCACAAGCCCTTATCTATTTTGTAATCAAGTAATGAACTAAGATCGGTATATGATAAATCTATGCCCAAACCATCTACCTTTATATCGAGCAGTTTGCTAAATATCTTGGAAACATCACCGAAATACAAATACAAGTAAACTTTTGTCTTCAATCCGTCCTTTATCCTCTCAACAGCGTCCTTAACAATGCCAATGTCTACCTTGTCAGCATTGTAGGCAACTGATGGAGCATTCAATTGGATGAATTTAACCTTCGCCCGGGCAAGTGCCTTTGCTTCCCTTTTCAACATCTCTGCAATCGCAAAGAGATACTCTGTATGATTCTTGTAGCAGTTGTTTTCATTCAACTCAGCAAATGTGTATGGGTCTGGCATACACACAGCAATATCCTTTTTCTTTGGCAAGAGCGAGAGTGCCAGATGAGATTTAATGATACTTGAAGTGTCCAACTCGCCATTGATTATCAGCTTACGATAGAATGTGTTGGTTTCAAAGAATCTATTCAGAGGACCTGAAGTGACATTCTTCAGATTGGAAAACGGTCTAAACATGTCATTCCAGTCAAGCAAAGGGTCGCATACATAACTAAGTTTAGCCTTCTGCTGTTTCTTTATGAGTTTCTTCTTCTCCATTTGAAATAATTGTGGAAGTGTCTTGTCGTTCTTCCTGGTAGCTGCAATTAGTTTGGGCGATCTAGGGTATATCCCAAGTGCAAATGTCTTCGTCAATTCAACCACTCTCTATTTTACTCAGAAGATTTATTCCTTCATTAAAACTATTTGGAGATGTTAGAAGCACTTCTCCACAGATATCGGAGGCCTGTCTTATAAACGAATAAGTGTTGTTTTCATATGCCCTCCAATCTAGATCTATCAGCCTTGCAGATTCCACGTTCTTTGGAGATGGGATCATTATTGTCGCGATCACTCTCATGTTATTGCTTTTTGTATGATCAACAATCTTCTGTAAATGGTCAAGTGAGCTTATGGACTGCGTTACAAAACCAAATGGATCTGCTTCTACCTTCTTCTGTATTTTATTTAGATCCGGATTGCTCGGAACCGAAAGAAACAGTTTGATCTTGTCACCAAAGCCCTGTTCGTTTAATATCTTTACAAAATCACTTGGTTGCATACCAGAATCTGTAGAAGGTCTTTGTGGTTTATCTCCCTTTACAATGAGCAAACCGTCAATGCCTAGCATTATCGCGTCAGAAACCAACTGTATAACTGCGTTAAGATTTCTGTCCCTTGCCCTTACGCTACAACTCAACATTATACCAGGACGCAGTTTTATGATTTCATGTGCTGCACTTACACTCGATACTCTCGGTATACCTAAAACCGAATCAGTCAAATGTATGCTATTAGCTAGACTAGAAATTTGAGAAACCCTATCACAAAACTTGTGCATGTCATGCTTCAGTAAATCAAGATCGAAAGTAGTGTTCCTTATGATCTTTGGGGGATTCATTTCATATGATATATTCAATATAGGCAATCTGGAGCAATGACATATATAATTTTCAATATTGAAAGACTAGATCTCGTTCATAAATGAGGAATTCCTCTCTATACATATGCTTAGGAACTTTCTACTACAGGCTCTGGTATGTCCCTGAAGCTTATTCGTTGAATTCCTCGATAAAACCAACCGCTTTCGTTGTTATAATGCATATGGGAATTCGTTTTGAGATTGCTTTGAGATTGCTTTGAGATTGCTTTGAGTGTATTATATAGTGACTTGAATAAAAGCAAGTTCTCTTGGCCCATTGAATGGGTAGAGTACGATCATAATCTGAGATTATAGCCTCGGTTTCCACATTGAATCACATGTAAACCTGGACCAATTTGGGTTTCGTAATATCTCTTGCTTTCTTTACAACCGTGTCAAGGATTCATTTTTCCTTGTGTATTTTTACCATATTTTCTACTTACAAACCTTTACAGCTTTCAGTAATAGTTAAAAGGAGAACCCTATTTCTGTAGGGCAGGTCAGTACCGCCTATCTGGTGTCTTTCCAAAACTACATAATACATATCTTCATCGCACCAATAGGTAAGGTGTCTCTATTCATCGGGATTCTCACTTCCCAAATACATCGGTGTATTTTGAGTACTTGTATAGGATTGAATCCAGAGAGGTGATGTACTGGTCTTCCATTAAGGCCGTAATAGCCTTGGTCTTCATTGTGTCGTTCAGTATATCCACAAATAAAAGATTTCAAAATTGAAAGGCAAAGGCATATTTATTTCGCTATTGAGCTTTCACAAGTGGAATCTTCGCAGTTGCTTAGTGCATTAAAACCTCATCTAGCAAAAGAGCAGAAACCTGAGGAAGGAATACTTGCAGCTGTATTGGTAATAATTTACTACAGCGATGGAAAGCCGCATATATTGCTCACCAAGCGCAGTAACAAGCTTAGGAACCACGGTGGAGAAATATCATGCCCTGGTGGAACCTATTTGGATTC
>JAZFZF010000149.1:0-3036 GCA_036443875.1 Nitrososphaerales archaeon | reverse complement strand
ACCATGATTAATCCCAAACTTTTTTTATTCTCTCTCATTTCACCACGCCTAACTCTTCCCATAACTTCTTCCTAATTTGATCTGGTTCTAGTAACATCAATAATCCAAAATCGTGACTAATCTTGTTTCTTAGCGGATTCAAGTTTTTTAAGTAAAATTATTCCCCCGACAACTAAACCGCCTGCCAGTAACGCAATGATAGACAACAAGCCTAGCGTATTTTGCTTCTCAACTGGTTGTAGAACAGTACCAGAACCCAAGGCATCCAAATCTTCCTGGGCATTGGCAAGCAGCACTGTTCTGCTACAAATACCTGTGTGCAATGAACCCGAAACCTCATGTGTGTAGACTAGGTATTTTTCAGATTCCTTAAAACCATAACCGCACATCGCACTATCTGATGATGTTTCAACAACAACTGTTTTTTCAGTAACTCCTTTCCAAGATCTTTCCACATCAAATGTCACACTAATGCTTCCAGGGAGATCGCCAATACCAAGTAACCCTCTATCGACACGTAAGACTGTACCAGAAAATACAGCTGTAGATTCCTCAAGTGCTTCAATGGGTGGAGGGGATGGTATGCAAGAGCAAGCAAAAGCAAAATCCGAATAACTGTTATTTATGAACAGAATTACTAGCGAAGCTAGTAAAATCAAATTGCTAAATTTTAGCCATATCAATGCGTACAAAATGAACGATCTCGCCGCTTAAATTCTTAGTTGCGGTGTCTTCTTCCAAAGTGCCATATGAACCCCAAAAGCCATGAATATTATTGAAGGAACTATTATAGGCACAGCATTCTGAAGATTGCTTAGAACGTCTATTTCCTTGTATGAATGGGTATGTACGCTCTTATGAGTATCTTTTTCACAGCTGAAATAATTCTCAGAGCTATAAATTGAATACCGTAACTACGTTTTCAAACAAGGGTATGTACGCTCTTATGAGTATCTTTTTCACATCTCAAATAATTCTGAGCAATCACATAACCGAACCGGTTTTCGTCGTCTAATCCATATATATGATGAATTACGTATTATATTGATCGAATGATGCTTGAACCGCAAGTTTAAATGACTATATTGGCTAATTTAATAACGAAAACTGTAAATAACCTCTGTCTTTAGTAATATGTTAGCAATGCAAGATCCGAACTACTTCGCTAACGTGTATAACGAATTGCAGAACAACGGTAACAGGCACATGAACATACTTGACAGTACGCTCAGGGAAGGCGAACAGCATCCCGGAGTATCATTCACGAATAAACATAGGATACAGATCGCATGGATGTTAGATTATTTTGGGGTTGATCAGATAGAGATCAGTCCCATCATCTCTCGAGATCACGAAGAGGCAACCAAGACAATAATTAAAGCTGGTCTTAGTGCAGATATAGTTGGGCATTGCAGGGCATTGAAAAAGGACATCGACGTTGTCTTGAGATGCGATGCAGAATGGATGGCTATGTACCTTGGAATTTCAGATATTCACCTTAGCACTAAACTTAGGATCAACAGACAGCAAGCACTTGAGCGAGCCGTTGAAGCTGTTGATTACATGAAAGCTCATGGGTTGAAGGGTCGATTTACAGTTGAGGATGCCAGTAGGGCAGATCCGGAGTATCTGAAAGAGGTATGTAAAGCTATAAGCGATGCTGGTGTTGACCGTATAAGCATTCCAGATACTGTTGGAATAATGCGTCCAAGAGGAATGTATAACATTGTTAAAATGATCAGGGAAGTTATCACCATCCCATTAGATGTTCACTGCCATAACGATATAGGATTAGCATTAGCTAACGCACTTGCTGGTGTGGATGCTGGCGCAGATCAGATACACGTCACGATTGATGGTGTTGGAGAAAGAACGGGTATACCTTCATTGGCAGAAACTGTTCTTGCACTAAAGTTGCTTTATAGCGCAAAGAACGATTTTAGACTGGACATGCTGAAAGACCTATCAAGATTACTTGAACAATACACGCATATACAGACATGCGAATCGAAACCAATAGTTGGAGAGAGTGCCTTCAAGCACAAGGCAGGTACGCACTTGGCAGCTGTATTGAGAAATCCTGCAGCATATGAGATTATAGAGCCCCGTATGGTTGGGAATAGAAGAAAGATAGTATTTGGAGAACTTGTGGGCAAGAGCGGAACTGCGTTTTTGCTGTCAATGCTTGGTATGGAGGCAAAGGTAAATGATGCACAGAGGTTTGCGCAGGGTCTCAAGGAGTTGCGAATGGGCGACGTATTGGAAATATTCTTAGATGAAAAACTTGAGAAAAGGATAATTAACGATGAATCTGTAGGAACCAAGGAGTGAATATAGGTTTGGTCACGTGTACCGAGTGTGATGCCGATGTAAAAATCGCAGGTGATGCTATCGAAGGAGAGATCGTAACATGTCCTGACTGCGGTACAAGCTATGAACTTGTCAAGGGTAACGAAGGGTTTAACATAAAACCCGCACAAGTGGTCGGCGAGGATTGGGGCGAGTGAGTAATAAGCTTACAATTCTTTTTGATAACATTCGCTGGGAAGAAAAGGCGTTATATGAATCAGCAAGGAAGAAAGGTATCGATATTACAAATCTGAATTGTAACAATTTATTCATAGATCTTAACAACGGTGTTACCGAAGATTATGGCGTAGTTTTGCAGAGATGTGTAAGTTACTTTCGCAGTTTACATTCCACTGCAGCACTGGAAGGCAAGAGCGTAAGGGTTGTGAATCCTCTGCATACAAGTCTAATGGCGGGTAACAAGTTGTTTGCGCATATGAAGCTTAGAGAATCTAATATTGCAACACCAAAGAGTACGGTCGCATTTTCCATGGACTCTGCATTAGCCGCACTTGATAAGATAGGATATCCTTCCGTTCTGAAACCAACAGTAGGTAGCTGGGGAAGGCTGATTGCACTATTAAAGGACAAGGATACTGCCGAGTCTATAATAGAAGATAGAGAACATATGTTCCCACTCTATCAAATATACTATTTAGAAGAGTTTGTGAGGAGACCTCCTAGAGA
>JAZFZF010000148.1:0-7110 GCA_036443875.1 Nitrososphaerales archaeon | reverse complement strand
TTCGTCTTCAAGTTTATACACTCTTGGCATTGTTGCACCCTTGTCGTCCTTCCTATCAAGCCCAGAGAACCAATCTTTTGTATGTATATCGTTATAAGTAGGGCAAGGTTGTAAAACATCTACAAATGCAAGACCCTTGTGTTGAATAGCTTTCTTCATTATCTCCTTCATATGCTGTATATCAAAAGAGTATGCTCGGGCAATGAAAGTGAATCCTGATGCCAATGCGAGCATGATCGGATTCACTGCTTGATTTACATTGGGACTTGGGAGGGATTTTGTCTGTAGGTTGAGGCTAAGTGTTGGAGAGGCTTGCCCTTTTGTCAAGCCATATACAGCGTTATCAAACATGATATACATCATATCAACATTTCTTCTGCCAATGTTTACAAAGTGACCAGCACCAATACCCATCCCTCCACCATCGCCACCCACAGCAATTACTTCTAGATCAGGGTTTGCTAGTTTCGCTCCTGTTGCATACGGGAGTACCCTGCCGTGAAGCGTATGTATGCCATATACCTTGATGTAGTGAGGCGTCTTGCCTGAACATCCAATATCCGAAAATACCACAACTTGGTGTGGTGGAATCTGCATATCTGCTAACGTCATCTGTATGGCACCCAGTATACCAAAATCCCCGCAGCCTGGGCACCAGTCATTGTGTAACCCTGATTTGTAATCCGCTAGTTTAAGTCCCAGCTGTTAACACCTCCCTTCGATTGGCCTTACCATCGATAATTTTGTTCAATATATTATAGACCTCGCTCAGAGAGATTGGTCTTCCATTATACTTTACGATCAGGTAATCAGGTTCGCGTTTGATATTTTCACTGATCAGTTTTGCAAGTTGACCACTGTAGTTCATCTCAATATCTATCAATAAATGAGTTTTTGAAAGTAAAGATGCTACAAACTTGCTCGGAAATGGATTAAGTAGTTTCACCTGAACGAAGTTTATCCTCTTACCCTCTTGAGCAAGGAGATCAATTGCATCTAAGATGGCTCCCTTTGTAGATCCCCAACTAATAATGGTCATATCTGACTCGTTGTCGTAGTGTACTGCCTTATCCTCATCAGGCAACTCTTGAACCAGATCCAGCTTACCCATTCTCTTGTCCATCATTTTTGTTCTGATATCAGGATGTTCAGTAATATGGCCATTGGGTTCGTGTTCATCGCCAGTATTCCAGAATATTCCATTCTCAGTTCCTAGCTTCACGCGTGGGGATATCCCACTTTCTGTAAACTCGAATCTTTCATATTTCCCTTTAACCTGCTCCATAAGCAATCCTCGATCTATCTTCACCACTTGAGGATCGAATCGTTTGACCGTCATAATCGTACTGCCAAGTGCTTTATCAACTAGATGAATTACTGGTGTTTGATACCTCTCCGCGTAATTAAAGACCTTTATTGAATCGTAGAATGATTCTTCCACGTCACCAGAGGCAAAAACTATTCTTGGAAATTCACCATGACCAGCGTGGATAGCGAAAAGTAGATCACCCTGTTCGTGTCTTGTCGGTAGACCAGTAGCAGGCCCAGCTCTTTGATACAGTGTTATAACGACAGGTACCTCATTTATCCCAGCCCATCCGAGACCTTCTGCCATTAGAGAGAATCCAGGTCCGGATGTGCATGTAGCTGTTCTAGCACCAGAAAGCGCTGCTCCTGTTGCCATTGTGATAGCTGCTATCTCGTCTTCAGTCTGTACAACTATCAAGTTCGCATTTCCATTACCATCTACTAGGTCCAGAACTTCATTCACTTCAATATATTCACTCTCATCAGAAGCAGGTGTTATCGGATAGTAGGTTTGGAACCTACAACCAGCTACCATCTTACCCATTGCTGTCGCTTGGCTACCTTGAACTAGTATCAGACCGCTGTCAACTTTTCTCGTCTGTAATTTATATCTTAAATCAATACCAAATTTTGCTTTTGTATGGTTGTATACATAGCTTGCAGCCTCAACATTCATTTCAGCAATCTTCGGTTTTGCCTTAAATGTATATCTGATTGCCCCAGCGACAGGGTCTTCATCATAATCTAGCAAGGCGAACGAGGATGCAAGGGCCATTACGTTTATCATCCTCATCAATTTGCCCATAGAGGGTTGATTCTTCTTTTCGGCCAGCTCTCTAAGCAAACTCTTGAATTCAACAGGATAAATATTAACCCCATTATCCTTTGCAAGGTCGAGTATATCCTTTATCGTGTGGCTTCTCCCTTTTGCTGACAATTTCTCTTTTAGTTCTTTCGCTGTAGTATCATCCATCGCAGGAACTTCATCGATCGAACTTTCTAGCAAACTTGAATCGTAAAGAATTGCTCCACCATTAACTACATGGAGACTATGTGTGAATAGTGTTTCAGCATCAAATGCAACAAGAAGGTCGATTTCATCAACATGTGACCTGATGGGCTTTTCACCCACACAAATAGTGAAATAACTGTGCATACCCTTGATATTAGAGGAATATTCTCGCTTACCAAAGACATGCAGACCTCCTAGAGCACACGCTTTCGCAAATATATTTGCAGCAGTATCCACACCACTACCCTGGGCACCACCAATTACCCACGATAATTTATTAATTATCTGTTCCATAATGCAATTTTATATCATTTCTTACTATTAATGGTTCGTAAACTTATCCCCCGCCTGTTACCGCGTCAAACAAACAGCATTCACAACCATCCTTCTCTCCACAATAAGGACATACACATACACATGACTCGACCGGATTACCACAAAAATCACAAAGAGCAATCTCTTCAGTATCACTCATCAACGCGTTATATACAACATTGTATTAATAGTTTATCGAAATGAATTCGAAACTAAGCTATGTTGGTGAATCGATGGGATTACATCTATGCAATAGTCCATTCATTCTACTCATAATTAAAATAAAAGCAGCTGATGTTAATTAAGCATGTATAGATCGAGGTTAAAAGGTAGGTTGGATAAGGATGTGCTAGAGTACCTATCATCAATTAACGATGACCTTCTTCTTTTGTATTACGATATAGTTGGTAGTGAAGCACATTCTATAATGCTGTATGAGCAAGGGTGGATCAAAAGGTCAGAACTGAAGAAGATACTAAATGCTTTGGAAGGTGTAAAGAAGAAAGATATCAAGAAACTTTCATCGATCTACGAAGACGTACACGAAGCCATAGAGGCATTTGTCGTAAAAAAAGCTGGTGTTGATGCTGGTGGCAAAATGCATACTGCCCGATCAAGGAACGATCAGGTTGCACTTGACATAAAAATGAAGGGAAGGGATGACATCAATAATATCAGCATGCAGGTAATAGTATTAATTGACACACTTCTATTCAAGGCACAACAGAATAAGCATTCAGTTATGCCCATGTATACCCATCTGCAGCATGCACAGATAGGAACTTTTTCGCACTATCTTATCTCTTACGCAGATACATTATTAAGGGATCTGGAACGGTTGAACGAATGCTATATACGCGTTAATAAATCTCCATTAGGCGCAGTTGCTATTGGAGGTACTTCTATAAAGATAGACCGGATGAAGGTAGCTTCGTTGCTTGGGTTCGATGGTATTGTCGAAAATTCCATTGATGCGACGACTTCAAGAGATGCTCTGATAGAATTATGTTTCTGCCTTGCTATGGTATTGCTTAACTTGGGCAGGATTGCGGAGGACTTCGTTCTCTGGTCGTCCTCGGAATTCAATTACATCGAACTTGCCGATGAACTGACTTCAAGCTCCAGTGTGATGCCCCAGAAGAAGAATCCATGTCCTTTAGAAATTATGAGAGCAAAAGTAGCATATGTAGTTGGTTTATTATTCAGTGCAATGGCAATAGTAAAGGGTTTGCCATCTGGGTACAGTAGGGACCTTCAGGATACAAAACATGTATTATTCCAAGCAACTGCAATTACGAGTAATTCATTGAATATCATGGATTCCGTAATTCAAACTCTGCAGGTAAATAAGAATGCTATGATAAAATCGGCGGAAGAAAGCCAAGCTATATCGCTGGACGTAGCAGAAGAACTGGTAAGAAGTGGAATGCCGTTTAGGGAAACGCATAAGGTAGTTGGGGCACTTGTACTGGCCGCATCTGGCAAGGGTAAGAGCCTGCAAAATTTAAGTGAGAGTGAAATTAGCAAAGCCCTTGGAAAAGGGTTAGTATCATTGGTAAGTAAAATACTCAGAGATATTGATCCCAAAAATTCAGTTCAGTCAAGGATATCAACTGGTTCTCCAAATCCTAAAGAACAGGAACGGATGACAAAGGATAGGAAGCAGAGGGTAAACAGGTATCGGCTAACAATACAGAAGCGAATAGAGCATCTTAGTAACGCCTTCGATAGTTTGGAGAGAAGAGTAAAATCGTTCTAGGATACACTGATGCAGAAAATGATCCTTTTCCTTTTTCTAGAACTGCTTCATCGATTGAACTCACTACCGCTGCGCTCGATTCAAAGCGCATGCCAAATGATTAGTTTTCAGTGATATATTTAGTGGGGAGAGGAAAAATGGGGCCTATCCGCCAACGCTGGGCTCATAGGTCTTGGAGTGGTGTGGTCTGAGCTTGGGCCTTCATGACCCGTAACAATATCACCAGTGATTTATTTATTGCTTTCGTAAGAGAGTTATGATAATTTTATGCTAGAATTGTTGACCTGTCAACTTAATAGTTCGAAGATTGGGTCTTGAAATAGTACAACGAAACTAATAGACGGATATTAAGTTCTGGTTTCTTTCAACGATTCCAAATACCGGGATTTCATGAATGAAATTAACTTAATTGCATCTTCTTCTTTCAAACTTCTTCTATGATTTTTCACGTATTGTTGGAGTCTTGTGAGTATGTGTTCGTCTATGGTTCCACTAATCCGTTCAAATAATTCATTATAGTTTCTGTATGGAAAATAAGTGCTTTTTGCAATTCTTAGTATGAGCCTTTTTATATCTCGATCAATTATTCCGTTTTTATAGGCATGATACAGTGTATAGCGTATGTCAATCAATGCTTCTGATTGTAACTTATAATCCTCTTCAGAAAATATGACTGCCACTTCATCATCAGAGTCAATAATTCCTTTTTTATAAAGTTCGAATATCTTACCTATGCCTATCATTCCAAATTTTTCTAGTTCTACAGCACGCAAGGCTCCCAAACTAGCTGCACCTACCAAAGTGACATTCTTATTTTGCAATAAACTGTGAACTTCGATAGGACTTGGAGGATAATCTTGTAGAAAAAAGCCATCTACAAACCCTACGAATCGAACGTCTTCCTTGGTGAGTTTACTGAAATCACCTTTTCTAGCTGGTGATCTAAAATCTGCAAATGGAAATATCTCCTTGGCCTTCTCCACGCTCAAACTAGGTCCCAGGAATATAACTGGTAACAAGCTACATACCTACCTTGGGCCGGGGAAAGTACCGTCTCGCACGCTCACCTATAGCACCCTTGGTGACTTTAAACGTCTCCAAACTAGGTACTATTACCCTAACAACTGGAATCTTGATTTCATTATCTGTTAGATTCACTACAACTACTCTCTCAATGCCAGCATTCTTGAGGTTACGCAGGAGAAGGTGTATATCATCCAGAATGTCGTTATTTTCGAAGCTCTTTATTGAATGAAGGTCCTTATTCTTTTCGGAACGCATGAACTGCCATGATCTGGTTTCTGCAGTATTACCCATCTCATAGTTCATCTTACGCAGATCGTCTCTTGCACCTTGGATATTTGCAGCCCTTGTCTGTGAAACTTCTGTTATTGCTCTTACCAATGCAAGTCTTGCATCAGGGTGGGTACCATGTCCTTCGGCCAAATAGCCATAATCATGTGTGATCCATTGCACGCTTGTAGCTATGAACGTTGGTATACCAATATCACTCGTAATGTCTTTAATCAAAAGTGGGATGTTTTCCTTCAAAAATCTTTGTAATAAAAATTCTATGTGTTGAGAATCTTTTGCAGATACATCTACATCGGAAAAGATACTCGGATCATCGACATAATCTTCAGATTGCAATGGTTTCACATCAAATCCATTATGTCTGAATACGTCGATTAGCGAACGCAAAACATGGAAAGGTATTGCACTGGATCGAAGTTCAGCTAAACTAACAGCATCCCTCTCGATGACTTCACACAAGGCATGAGCAATGGCCTCTTCGATAACGTTGCCTGATGCCAAGCCATTTGTATGTGAAAACTGGAAGGGATTAACCGTAGCACCCATTGGTTCGTATCTTGATTGTACAATACCTGCAGGAACAAAGACTTTCTCATTTGTAAATAGATCCATCCCTTCCATGAAATCAAGAGCATAATTATCTCTGTAGGTATATTTCAGCGGTTCAAGAGTATCATCGGGATGTATTAAATATTTTCTTCCATATTCCCTCTCCATCTGTTGATAGCTGGCAGTAACGTATTTAGTTCTCTTTGGGAGTGAAGTGTATCTTTCAACACTCTCCATTAGTGCACTTGCTCTTGCCTCTGGCTTGGTAGGACCTTTTCCGCTGTAGACCCAAATGTAGTCCTGAGTGCCAGGTAAAACAGCCGAATAGTTAGGGATTCTCAAAACGTCCAGATCCGTAATGTTAGCTAACCGCGTCACCCCAATTTTCTTGGCTATAGGTTCCACACGCTTTAGCGTATCCTTAACCGAGTAAATTCTCGAGGTACCAGTTGCCCACTTCTTTCTGCTCCGAAGCTCGATACTGTCACTTGACATATGTTTACTTTTTATGATAGTTACTAATATCTATATTAAAAATTTTAATAATATTAGTGTGTAAATAATAGTTGTTTTCATTGGATAGAAATGAAATAGAGATCCTGAACACGATTTTAAGTATGATGGCAAAAGATCCTAAATTCAGGAACAAAATATTCACGGAACCAGCAAAAGTACTTGCGAAATATCAAATATCTGACAAGGCTAGAAGCATCATAATAGAGACTATTCGTGGTATACTGAGCAAATAGTTAGTTGTAGGTAACCATGGAATGATTAATTTTCAACAAAGAATCACTAGATAACTTTCTGGTTCTGGAAGAAGCATAATGGGAAGAAATTAAGAATCTAATGG
>JAZFZF010000147.1:0-5518 GCA_036443875.1 Nitrososphaerales archaeon | reverse complement strand
TCTATCCTTTGTATGAGTTTGCAAGGAATGTGGGCGGGGAAAGGGTTGAAGTTATGAGTTTCATTCCTGTAGGTGTTGAACCACATGATTGGGAACCTAATCCTTCAATTATACAACAGCTCAAGACCGCTAAAGTCTTCATCTTCATTGGGGGTGGTTTTGAACCGTGGGCAGACAGTCTCAAAGGAGAGCTGAACGATGTAATATCGGTTGAGATCATAGAGGAATTTATGGCTTCAGAAGAGATTGAATTGATAAAGAGGGGAAAGAATGGGTTTCAAGAAGAACATGAACGAGGTGTAATCAATCCCCATGTATGGTTAGACCCTATACTTGCAAAACATCAAGTCTTTATGATTGAGGAAGCATTGATTGAGGCTGAACCAGCAAATGCGCAATACTATGAAGACAATGCGAAAGCATACGCGGCAAAGTTGGATACTCTAGACGCTAAAATAAGATCCGAACTCTCGAATTGTGAGAAGGATACGATTGTATCTTTTCATCAAGCGTTTGTTTATTTTACCAAAAGGTATAGTTTGAATGAGGTTACTCTTAGTGGGCTTGCACCTAAAGCAGAAGCCTCACCTGTGGAACTTGCAAGACTCATAGATTTCGCTAAATCTAATGACATCAAGGTCATTTACGCTGAAGAACTGGTAGACTCTAGGCTTGCTGAAGTTCTTGCTAAAGAAGTTGATGCTCAGGTTATGATTTTAAGTCCAGTCGAGGGTTTGAACGAGGAAGAAACCCAGAAAGGCTTAACATACCTTGAAAAGATGGAACAGAACTTACAGAATCTGAAGGTGGGGCTCGAATGCAGTTGAATGTATTGGAAGTACGGGATGTATCTATTAGATACAACGGAATCGTCGCCCTAGACAAAATCAACTTTAGTGTAGAACAAGGTGATCTGTTGGGCATTGTAGGACCAAATGGCGCAGGGAAAACTACTTTATTCAGAGCGATTCTGGGATTACAAAATTATCAAGGAAAGATCAAATTGTTTGGATATGAAGGAAAAAAGTATACTCCATTGCTTCCAATGATAGGTTATGTTCCTCAAAAGGTAAACTTCGAACCAAACTTTCCTGCAACCGTCTCTGACGTGGTTGTGATGGGAATGCTATCAGAAAAAGAATTAGTTAAAAAAGCCAAATTATTGAAGAATTCTGGTCCCTGCTGGGACAGAATATATAAACCTTCAAAGAATGGCAATGAAAAGGTTGATGAAGCACTCCACATCGTTGGGTTAGAATCATTGAAGGAGAGAAGAATAGGAGAGCTCTCTGGTGGAGAACAGCAGCGTGCGTTTATTGCAAAAGCACTAGTCAACGAACCATTGCTGTTGATACTAGACGAACCCGTAACCGGTGTTGATGTAGAAGTACAGAACAGGTTCTATGCCTTGCTCAGGAAGATCAATAAGGAAAACAAAATTACTGTTGTATGGGCTTCGCACGACCTTACGGCGATATCAAATCTGGCAGACAAGGTAGCATGTATTAACAGAAGCCTTTTCTTTCATGGAGAAAAGAATGAATTTTTCGCTAACAAAGACCTGCTAAAAACTTATACCGAGTCAGCGATGCAGTTGCATATGCATGATCACATGATGTGATTTTTATGGTCTTAGATATCTTTGCTTATGGTTTTATGCAAAGAGCACTCATTACAGGCATAGCTATTGCAATTATCTGCTCACTGGTAGGCCTATTTTTGGTATTAAAAAGATACTCGCTCTTTGGTGATGCTCTCTCGCATATGGCGTTTGGTGGTATAGCGATAGGATTGTTCCTGAACATCTACCCGTTATGGACTGCTTTTGTAGTTTCAGTTCTGAGTGCCATTGGAATCACAAAACTTAGGAATCATACTAAAATATCTGGCGACGCCGCTGTCGCAGTATTATTATCATCTGGACTTGCAATAGGAGTGCTACTGGTCAGTGCGTCAAAAGGATTTACCATTGATCTCTTCAGCTTTCTTTTTGGTAGCATTTTGTTAACTAGTCTGGAAGATACTTTGATTATAGGATGTATCAGCATAGGCATAGTTGCGACTATCATTACATTAAGAAAGCAGCTACTATATGTTGCGTTCGATGAGGAGCAGGCAAAGGTAAGTGGGATATCAATTAATAAACTGAATTATGTATTCATGATCTTGGCAAGTGTAACAGTAATTACATCGATGCGTCTAGTTGGAATTTTGTTGATATCAGCATTGATAGTTCTACCCAACATAACCAGCGTGATGATGGGTAAGGGATTTAAAAAAACGGTTATAATTTCTATGTCCTTGTCAGTTGCAGCTGTAGTTAGTGGCATAATTCTATCATACTACCTCAATCTAGCACCGTCAGGAGCCATAGTTATGATGTCTGTTGCTATGTTCCTTGGGACATTGCTAGCCAGATCTACAGGTCTTTTTTCAAAGAAAACATTTCCTCAAGAAAATAAATCTATACAGCAAACATACTAATCAACAATGTTCTGAGCTAGAACCATGGGTAACAATAATTTCATGTCTGTATGTGCTCCGGCCGGGATTTGAACCCGGGATCCGCGGCTCGAAAGGCCGCTATGCTTGACCGGGTTGTACAGTATAACTTCTACACCACCGGAGCACACGGACCCGAAGGGTTTGTTGCAATAAAATCTTTTCCGGCAAATGGAACTTAATAATTAACCATATACTTTATGCAGATACAGTACACCCAAGAACAAACCATTTTTGAGATGTGGCTCATTGAGATATAAATTCAAAGATGAGAACAACTAAAGCCTCCTAGAGTCTGTACTATAAGGACTTTTGGATATGGGCGATCTATTCCAACAAGAGGAGGGATTCTGGTTGCCAACCTCTTTTGATAAAGCTGTCTACGGTAGCTACTAACTCCCCAGACTCCAAATCGACTACAGATATTGTTCCACTATTCATTCCCTCTAGAGTAAGAAGATTATTCTGTACAAACATGTACCTCCCGTCCTTGCTGAATGCTATATGGTGTGCACCAGGTTCAGCAGGTAAAGTGCGTACCAATTCTGGAACGTCAGGTTTCTTGAGACTATACACGTTTACAACACCAGGCTTTGCCCAACTCACATAGAGGTTACCATCAGGGCCCAGATAAAGTCCCAAAGGCCAGCTGTGATTACGTGACGTTCCGTCATCTACCAACTCTGGATTGAATGTTTCGCTTACTGGATCCCAAATCAAAGTCCACAATGAACTCTCCAGCATTCCCGTAATGTAAGCAACGGGAAGATCTGGATGAAAGAGGACCTCAACGGGTGCACCAGAATTATTTCTATCCTTAGTTACAGGGAGCGTTGAGAGTACTTTGCCAGAACTGAACTCGACCACACTTACACTAGAACCTGGATCGTCCAACATCGCTGAGATAGTCTCGGTAATGACCATTCGATCGATCTTCTCACTTGCATGGATTCCGTGAGGGTACCTGATATAAGGTTCGTCATCTGCTTTGTCTTTTGAAGCTTTGATCTGGCCGATAAGATTGTAAGTATCTTCTTCGTAAATTATAACCATGTCCGAGCCCATACAAGTCATGTAAAATCTCGTACCATCCTCACTGAAGTATAGATCCTCCGCAACCTTACAGGGACCTGTGTCAATTGGTAATACTTGGTTGATCCGATCTCCATTCATCTCAATTAGAAACAGACTTGCTTGTATTATGGGTCCTCCGAGTGCCGTTGTGTAGAGCTTAGAACCATCACGGTTGTAGTAAAGATGGTGTGGATTGACTCTAGGACCAATCGGTACTTCCTGTAGGATCTGTCCAAATGATGATGAATCTGGATTGAGGTCTACTATCGCTATACCATCAGCATCATCTTCAACAGTGTGAGACGTGTAATCAACAAAAACTAGGATCGGTGACGTGGAAGGATGCTCAGCTTTTTCTTCCCTTATCGATGGCTCTTTTAGTATAATCCCCCAGCCACGACCAACCAATTTCATAGAATTTGATGGTTTAACACATGCTGCAGTACCTGAACTGCGAAGCATCAATGTTAGTCCCGGCTTGCACACTACATCTTCAGGCAGTATGCCATCTACCACTTGTTTCCTAGGAGAATCAATCATGATACCAAAGGCTGCTGAAGCAGATATTGAAAGTGGACCTATTATAATACTAAGAACAAGTATACCTCCTCCTATTACAGCCTTGACAGTTTGTTTCATTGCTCTTACGGTCTAAAAATGGCATTATTTATATATTTGTTGAAGAGACCCCTCAATTAATAGAGCTTTATGGAACCTTGAATATGAACTAAAATATTTTATTTCAGCGAAGTATTTCCAGCATAAGATTTTTTTATGAGACAGTTTACTCCTAATTCATGCTGATAAAGAGAATCGATCAGGAGATAGAGAAGCATAGTCTTCTAAAACATCCGTTTTACCAGATGTGGTCGGAAGGCAAGTTAAGTATAGAATCACTCCAAGGTTATGCCAAGGAGTATTTCAGTTTAGTCAAGACCGTACCAGTGATGATTCAGCGTCTAGCAGCTCACAGCAGTAACGAGAGTATAGCTGAGAATCTAAGGGAGGAGATGGATCATATAGAGCCATGGATAAAGTTTGCAGGTATGGTGGGTGTGAATAGGGATGAACTTGAGAGTTACAACGTGTCGCCAAAAACACATAATTCGATAGAAAAAATGTTGGAACTTATGAAAACAATAGAAAATGGTATTGCTGCAATGTATGCTTATGAAGCTGAGATACCAAAGATAAGCAGATCAAAAATTGATGGTCTTGAGAAATTTTACAATATTACAGATGATAGCGGAACTGAATACTTTAGAATACATGAAAGTGTGGATGTAAAACATGCCACTGTATGGCGAAACATGCTTACAAAACTTCCAGTTGGCAAACATCAAGATGCGTTCAATAGTGCCTTGTCATCATTGGTTGCACAGAACACACTACTTGACGCAATACACGAAAAGTACGTAAAATCAGTATAGCCTGCAATACTTTCATTCCGTCAGAAAACGCTAATGATTTGGTTTGTATCAATAATATTCTTTTATGAACTACGCAAAATATATAGGGTTCGATCTAAACTACAGAAATGACCGATTGAAGTCGTACTATGGGACGAGAGCTAGGTGGGCCCGTAACTACTCAAGAAGAGTAGAGGGAAGCTTAGCCTGGCAGAGCGACCGGCTCATAATAATATGAGAAACCGGTAGGTCAAGGGTTCAAACCCCTTCGGGCCCATTCCTACACACTGTTCAAGCTCAGGGTTTTTTTCTTTTCCTGCTTCTCCCGAGTCATCTGATTCAGACGACTCGGTAGTTTTATCTTTAAATTGTTTTAGACATCTTAAACCCGAAAATATCTATGAAATAGATAATTGTGATTCGGAATCACTCTTTCTGGTATATCTATACTCAAATGAGGCTAAAGGGTATTAACCCTGTCCTTCTAATACGAATAGTGTTACGGTCGAGCGAACTTGAGGAATTTTCCTAAT
>JAZFZF010000146.1:0-5633 GCA_036443875.1 Nitrososphaerales archaeon | reverse complement strand
TATCTATAAATTCATCCGGTCTTGGTGGTTCTGGGTGCAGCCCCTTCCTCTTTCTTACGTCTGTGATTATTGTCATGAGAAGTGATGATGGTAAAGCTTGCCATAACTTGAAGTGAGTACTCCACATTGCCTTGCCTGCGGTACCTCCTCGCATGATTTCTGACAAATCGAAAGTTTCCGATGCAGGTATTTCACCCTGCACGATCGCAATGACACCTTTCTGATTAACATTAATTAACTTGCCTCGCTTTCCAGATAATATACCAGCAACAGTTCCAATCATATCTATCGGACATTTTATTTCAATACCAAGCACTGGCTCCAACAATACTGGATTAGCTGTAAGTATAGAGCCCATGATGGCTCTTCTAGTTGCCGGCATCAACTGTGCAAGAGTTCTGTGTGCAGGGTCTTCATGTGGAACAAAGTGATGCAAAACAACCTTTATCCCTCTGCAATGTTCCTGCGCCATTGGACCGCTTATCATAACATCTGTAAAACCGGATTTTATCGAGTCCATCGATTCCTGCAAATACTGAACACCCTTGGTTGCATCAACAAAGAGGTTTCCACTTTCGATCGCAATTACTTTTCTGGCTTCATCTGTGTCCCAGCCCTGCTCTCGCAAAAGCTTTCCTATATCCTTCTTGTCCATGTTTTCGTTTATCTTTCCAGTCCTTATCAATTCAATCACTTCTTGAGTCAGTGGTTCCGCTTTGATGAACATTTTGTTATGCCTGTTTGGTGACTTTGACATTACTGGTCCTGCAGTTGTTCTTACGGCCTCTCTATAATTGATCAATGGCTTCGATGTAACTATATCAAGACCTGCTTGCTGTACTAACGTCGCAGCGATCTCCAAGTGTAGTACTCCCATACCCGACATCAGCGTCTCGCCACTTTCTTCATTGATCTTTACTACAAGGTTAGGATCTTCTATGCTAATCTTTCTCAACGTTTCAACCATCTTTGGTAAATCCTTAGGGTGTTTTGGTTCCACGGCTACCGTAACAACCGCTTCAGAAACATACTTGATCGATTCGAATGCAACGACGTTTTTTATAGTAGCTATTGTCTCTCCAGCTCTTGCATGTTCTAACCCTAACAATGCGGGTATGTTACCAGCACCAAGTGAACCGACAAGCTCCCTGTACGGACCCATAAACATGTTAACTGATTGAATCCTTTCCTTTCTCTTGGAATCTACAAGGTAAACTTCGTCACCATCATTTATTGTTCCAGAAAATAACCTTCCAACTGCCACAGGGCCTGCCTGCGGATCAATCACCATGGTTGTGATCATCATGATTGCGGGACCATTTTCGTCACACTCTACTAGTGCTTTGCCAATTTCAGAGTTTAGGTCGCCCTTCCATATCTTGGGAATCCTGTATTGCTGGGCAACGTGTGGAGGCGGAAGGTGTTTAACAACCATTCCCAAAACTGCTTCATGCAGTGGAGCTTTTTCTGCAAATGCTTTAGGATCTCCAGATGTATATACTTCGTAAACATCACTAAAATTGATACCCTTCTTTGCTGCAATACCAGCGTTGAAACCCCATCTATCCTTTGCGGAACCAAATGATACGCTATCATTCTGTATGCTGACCTTCCACTTTTCTTTCAGGTCAGGTTCAGCGTAAATATCGATCAACCTGTTAAAATCGCTAATTATTCCAGCCAGCCATTCCTGCATCTTCTCAGGTGTTAATCTCAATTCCTTAACCAAACGATCTATCTTGTTGATGTAAAGAACGGGTTTTACTCTCTCTTCCAAGGCCTGTCTGGTAACAGTTTCCGTTTGGGTCATGACACCTTCTACAGAGTCACAAACAACCACAGCGCCATCGATAGCCCTCAAACTTCTTGTCACTCTTCCAGTAAAGTCTATGTGCCCTGGGGTGTCAATCATATTCATAGCGTAGGGTTTGCCATTTTCCTCATGGTACAACGTAACGTTTGCTGCGTTGATAGTCATCTGTCTCTGCTGCTCCAAATCCATGAAATCTAATGCCAGTGCCTGCCCTGCTACGGATGGACTGATCATGCCTGTGGCAGCAAGCAAACTATCAGCCATAGTGGTCTTTCCATGATCTACATGGGCTATAGTACCAAAATTATTCGGATATAAGGAGCTATCCTGACACCATTCGAATTTGGTCTTTATTGCCTATGATCTTTAATGCTTCTTGTGTTGACTTGTAACGCGGCATACCTATCAGGCACAACTCTATCGAGCATCTTTATTTAATCCTTCTGCCAAAATATCTACCATAACTGCTTGTTAGAGCAATCAAAAGAATATTGGTTCTTGACGGTCTATTATTACTAGTAGCTCATCCAAATGGTACTATTTTCTAACTCCTTGATGGGAACCTTCTCCGGGTTATTGTAGAGAATATGAGCGTGGTTACCAATACGACCAAATGATCAAAACCAGTAGGAAATATAATATGTCTTTAGAAAATGAAGAGTTTGATCACTGGTTATTTAATTTAACCTACGAAGATATAGAGCCGTTTGGGATGCCGATGCCAGATGGATCTTAATAAAATGGAAGGTGGTGACACCTCAGTAAGCACACAGATATCTACACCCAAAATCAAATCTCATACCACCATTAGCTCTGTTTATTGAAGTAATCATAGTAGATGTCCTTATACGTTAGAGGAAAAGGAAAGAAAAACTGGGTTCAGTAAATCATTGAACTGCTTATGGCTCTTAACTTCTTGTTCCTTATAAAATAGCATTCTTCAAGTTTTTGCTTCTTTACATTTTGAAGCACCGCTAGCTGTAGGAACATAGTATGATAGAGCAGTTTCTCCTCCAAGTTCTTGCCTTTTGGTTTACAAATTAATACATTGTAACCATCGTCAAGTAGTTTTTCAGATAATGTGTTCGCATTATTATCTGCTGCCAGTATCAATACCGTATCCTTTTTTCGTAAAGAGAAGAGTTCCATATGACAAAACTGTTCCAGCATGGCACATTGAGCCTTTATTCCGAACACCTCATACATCTTAGCCGAACCATACATAGCTAATGGAAAGGTGATCCAACTGCCAACTATGTACATGTGATCGCTTACTGGTACATTCTCTGCCTCTTTCTGCGCTTGGTTGAACAATCGTTTAACATCACCAAGATACACTTTCTTTACAAACGATAAACATGCAAGCATACATGCGTTAAAGCCGATACTTCCTGCAGTTAATATGTCAGAATATCTAAACTTTAATTCTATCACCTCGTCGCAGATGTCTGCGAGTCTACTATCAGGGTGTGCGGTTATCGCAATGGTCTTTTCAGCGACCTTATTGGCTACCCTAGCAGCTGCTATGTTTGCTTTTGTATTGCCCGACACCGATACTGTATAAAGAGATCTGTCTTTCACGGTCAGCGGATTTATACATATGTCTGTGGGATCAATGCAGTGTATCCTGTTATTAGATGCCAGTTCTACAATCAATGCTGCGGCGAACGAATCGCCAGCGCCGGTGAATACACATCTCTCCTGCTGATCAACATCTATCTTCTCAATATTTAATGAGTGTAAAAATTTCTTGAGACCTATAACTTGATACATTATATCCTGCTCAAACGCCTCTATAGTATTCACATGTATAGTATGCAATACTACCTTTTAATATGTACTAGTAAAATCAGCAGATATTATTCTAGTGGTGAAGGTGACGAGATCGATTAGATTGTAATAGAAAATTATCTGCTAGTAACACGTGACAACGGTCTTTTAGTTAGTTGTATAGAATAATCTGTTAACAGTGTGTTTTAAAATAATAGATCGATTCATCCGTGACAGCTTGAAGAAGCAATAGACATTATAAAACATTTGTATGTATAGTTTCATGATCGTTTATGCAATTACAGTCAATGCTGCGCAAACGGCTAGTATATCTCACATATTCATACTTGACTTCTTTGAGCAGAGAGGTACAAGTGACCCCTCTGCTTGATGCATGCGATGTGAGGTTGGGGTGTCTTGATAAACACCTGCAATATATTACAGATAAAATCTATAGGTCTTGCCTACAACAGTTCACTTCTATAGAGACAATGTATCTCTTATAGTTACTGCCTAAGAATATAGTTCGATTTTTCAACTTTTGCACAGCACTACATATGGTCATATGTCGAAATCTTACCTTATTGATGGTATTATGTTCAAATGAACAAAAAATATGGTTGTTGAATAGGGTGAAATTATTGTATTCTATGACGATAGGTGAAAAATGCATAGACCGCCTAAGATGAGAAATATATTAATGAAGCAGCTTGAGAGCTCATTGATATCGCCTGTTGGTAGGTCAAACTAGGCGAGTTGTTCAAATTTATCTTGTTATTCCATGCCCCGAAGCGAACAAATCAAGGTCAATCTATGGCGTAGAAAACTGTAGGGTGCTTGAAGGTAAGAATTCGGTATTCTCCAGAAATATTACAACCTGAATTGAGGGGTGCGTTAGAGTTTTAATATCTGCTTAATAGAGCAAGATAAGTGGAAATAACGGTAGGTCATACTCCAGATGCCGATGACGCCTTCATGTTTTATGGAATGGTATCTGGTAAGGTTACAATTGATAATCTGAAGATAAACCATGTAATCGAGGATATCGAGTCGCTGAACAGAAGAGGTGTAAGGAGTGAATTGGATGTTACTGCAGTTTCTGCGCATGGCTACGCGTATACACACGACTATCTGATATTGCGCCGTGGATCAAGTTTCGGCAAGGGATATGGTCCTATTGTTATTGCGAAGAGGAAGTTCGATATTGACGAATTGAAAAAGATCAGAATTGCTGTGCCTGGAAAGATGACAACAGCATACCTCCTGCTAAGGATGGCCGTAGGTGATATTAATGCTGTAGAGATGAAGTTCAATGAGATATATCCTGCTGTTGAGAAAGACGTTGTTGATGCTGGATTGGTTATTCACGAAGCGCAGATCACCTATGATCAGACAAAATTCGTAAATGCGTTAGACCTTGGGCTATGGTGGGATGAAATCAGCAAAAAGCTGCCATTGCCTCTAGGAATAAATATAGCACATAAGAGGCTTGGCAATGATTTCATAAGAAAATTCGATGAACTTCTCAAATGTTCAATTCAGTACGGCTTGAGTAATTGGGAGGAGGCTATCGATTATGCTATACAGTACGCCCGTGGCACATCGCGCTACTTGATCGAAAAATTTGTAAAAATGTATGTGAATGATTTGACAGTTGATATGGGTGAGAAGGGCATTAAAGCTCTACACATGCTGTATTCTATTGCAAAACGAAATAACCTTATACATGGCATCGAAGTTGAGGTAATTTGAGGCGATAAAGGTTATTAGTTCCAAGTGTCCAAACAAATAATGGACTGGCGTTTTTTTGTAGGTGGGGGTGCAGTGATGACAACAGGCATAATTACAACAATCATATTTGGAGCATACATTACCTCAGGTACGTTGGAAGAGCTGAATCATAATCGTACACTTGTACAGTTTGGTGGAATAATTAGTGGTATTGGATTTTTGCTTCTGCTGGTCAGTTTCGGACTTTATAGAAGGAGAAGTAGTGCATCCCGCAAAGGTATGCTCACAAAAACAGATGACTAGTCCTATTATACGATAA
>JAZFZF010000145.1:0-2076 GCA_036443875.1 Nitrososphaerales archaeon | reverse complement strand
CTCCCCTTATCACCTGTATCTTTCTCATCACAAATTAGAAGATGTCCCTGAAATCATCTGCATCAACAGATGCAAATACATCACATATGTCAGAAACTGCGTATGCTTCTGTAACGCCTTCGATCTGCCTGATATACTCAGCAGATGCTATCACATCCCTCCCAGATTCTATATCGATCTCGACATAGGCGCGCATAGGTCAGATAGAAAGTAGTAAATTGTAGAATAAAAGTATAAGGATGAAAAAAGTTTCATACAAGATGATGAAGCTTTATAAGGGAAAAATTCTGCATCGGATTTGAATGACCACACTTCAAAGGAACAGTCCTTTTGGCATAGGTGTTATAGCCTTTGTGTTAGTAGTCGGTGTAAGTATAGGATTCTATCAGTTTGCCTACCTTCCGGTAATCATTGCTAAACCACAGATATCTGAAGATGTACTTGAGCCTGATAGAATAACAGAGATCATGATAGTTGTTGGCTCTTCCAGTCCAGAACAGGAGGAGAATTACATACCTAAACATGCCGAGATTCAGCTCGGCTTGGATAACAAAGTCGTCTGGATCAATGAGGACGCTGTAGTACACACCGTCACTACAGACAATGATGCTGTCGACAAATACAGTGGGCTTTTTGATTCGCTTGAGACGGCAGGTCTCCTGAAACCAGGTGAGACGTACGAGTTTCTCTTTACTCAGGAAGGAGAGTTTCCATACCACTGTGAGCCGCACCCATGGATGAGGGGTGAGATAAGGGTCATTAAACAGAAATTCTAGAAGGAATCTCATGTCTAGCAACTTCTTGAACAAGTGAGAACGATTTTCGAATCATTTATTATTTGGGAAACCGGCAAAATGATGTATGCGATATGTTCATGTTGCGATAGCATTAAGTGTAATACTGCTATCTAGTTATGGCTATACTGGTCTTGGTTATAATCCTGCCAGCGCTGTTCCCAAACCGTCTGCCAAATCGACCCTAAGTCTTGACAGTCTGGAAGGATACCCTGTCACACAGGGAACTGTAATTATCTTTAGTGGGAAATTGATCGAGGGCTCTTCTTTGAAGGGTATTCCAAATACTACGATTAACATAATACAAACAATATCTTATAACAATGAGGTAATCCTTGTGGCTGGGTTGACAGATGAAGATGGTTTCTATTCAATTCCATGGATTATTGATGTGGAGAAGGTCATAGCACAGATTGGTGGATCGAGTGGCTCTGATCCGACTGTGGGTAGGGATAAGCGATACCAGGTTGAAGTGCGTGCACAGTTTGATGGCGATGAAAATTTAGCACGTTCCACAAGTAACTCGCAGTCATTCGAGGTCAGACTAAATCAGATCAAGACATTTGTTGATAGGAAGACAACATATCTGGCTTTTGAAAGTGCCACCATACAAATACGCATTACAGACGTCGAGAATTTCTTGATCGACCCTGACAAGTTAACTGCGTTCTTCGATAACAAACCTATAACACTTGTTCGTGATAACCAAGGAATCTATTCATTTGGATTTTCCTATCTGGCTCCAGGATCGCACTTGTTCAAGGTAACTGTTCAAAAGAATGGTTTCATAACTGATGAGCAAGTGGTCACTATAGAGGCAATGAAGCGCAAGACCAGCATAGCTGTAAACACTGATAAGCTGACCTACCAACAGGGAAAGACTGTCAATATAAGTGCAAAGCTTGTAGATACAGGCATTAATGAATTCGTTCTTGACAAGCCTGTAACAGCATCGATTAGATCTCCAAGTCTTAAGGTTAGATCACTAACATTGGTTGATGGAGAGGTAACATACAGGCTGGGGGGCTTTGATGAGGTTGGTAAATGGATTATTTCTTCCAATTTTGTAGGTGACAATGCATACTTTAGTTCCTCCAATTCTGTCTCTTTCACAGTAGTTGAAAAGGGCATTGATGATCCTCCGCCCCCACCTCCGAATGGCGGTGAGATAGTTTCGCTTGGTAGAATCAAACTAATGGATCAAACAGGTTCAATGCGGAGGGATATATCTGTAGGACAGCAGGTGATGAGAGAGGCAAAGGTAACCAGCAATGTAGTTACG
>JAZFZF010000144.1:0-5655 GCA_036443875.1 Nitrososphaerales archaeon | reverse complement strand
GTTTGTAACGTCAAAGTCCCTTTCGCCAACTTGCTTCACCTTCAGCATGTCATAACGACAGTGAGGATATTTTAGATTCTTTGAATGCTTAACCTCCTCCTTTCGGTCGAAAACTATGAAATCTCTAGGCAGTTGAACCACTTATTAATTACTTGATCTTCTTGACATTTTAATTAGTTTGTACTGGTAATTTGTAGTGGTATATAGAACAAATTATACCTATTTTTCGTACGCAACTTTCGTTAGTTATAAATACCTTGTGAACACACGGGAGCTCATCTCGGTGTGTAGTTTGATAGTAGACCTGAACCTTACTGGTAAACTGGTCATAGTCCTCGGTGGTGGCATCGAAGGAACCAGAAAGGTGAAATCGCTTTTGGGGCAGAACTGCAGGATCATGGTCGTGAGTAATAGATTAAATAAGTTCCTCCTCGACCTTGCTGAAGAAGGCAAGATAGATGTTATGAAAACAAGGTTGAGAGATGGTACGATACTTGACAGGTTTGAAGAACCCTTCCTTGTTCTTGCATGCACCAACGATCGTTCATTGAATAGAGAAATAGTACAAAAAGCAAAGAAGATTGGTGCATTTGCATATGCTGCAGACGATCCTGCTGTTAGCGACCTAACATATTTGGCTATCATAAACATAGCTGATACGGTCTTTGTTGCAATTTCTACTAAGGGTAAGAGCCCTGCCATGGCTAGAATTATAAGGATAAAAGCAGAGCGTATGCTCAAGCGATTGATCAAGCAAGAAGATATTGAATATATAAGACTGACAGACTTTGCAAGGTATGCTGCAAAAAATACATTGAAAGATTCCGTTGCTAGAAAGAATTACCTTTACAAAGTAATCAAAGACAAGAAGATCAAAAGCCTCATTAAGAGCAAGAAGTTTGATGATGCTAAAAGTACTGCTATGGAGATACTGGAGACATGGGAATGATGAACCAACTATCTGTGATAAACGCAAGGGTGACGTATCGGAAAGTTCCTATACACACACTTGAGAAGTTTGCATTCAAGGATCTTGAAGCTGCCTACGAATCATTCAAGACGGATAAATCTGTTAAGGAATGTGTAATCTTGCAGACGTGTAACAGGGTTGAAGTCTTTATCGCAACCAATAATCCAGATCATAAAAAACTTGTAGATTTGTGGGCAAAGAGCGTTGGTTTAATTAGTGATGTGTTCAAAGATTACTTGGAACTGGCCATCGGAAAAGAGGTTATACTCCATTTATCGAAACTCACTTCTGGCCTGGATTCACTGGTCGTAGGTGAAGATCAGATCCTTGGTCAGGTGAAGCGTGCATTTGATTCTGCAAAGAAGGGTGAATATGCTGGTTCACATCTTGGGCTTCTGTTTGATAATGCTATAAAAATCGGAGGTAAGGTTAGAACAAGTACTGGCATTAACAAAGGAACCATATCATACGGTTCCATGGCCGTCAAGCTTGCTGAAGAGCATCTTAACCATCTACAAGGAAAGAATATAATGATCATAGGTTCCGGAGAAGCTGCAAGTCTAGTTGCAAAGGCATTGATGAAACGTAAGGTCGACTTTATGGTTACCAGCAGAACCTTAGAACGAGCGAAAACGTTCTCTGAGACTGCAGGAGGAAAGCCAATTGCATTTGAGAAGGCCCTTGAGATGTTAAGGGAGATAGATGCTCTGTTCGTTGCAACCACTGCACCGTACCTTCTAATCCCGTTTGAGAGAGCTGAACATGCGATGCATGATAGAGACACTCCTATGGTGATGGTGGATCTGTCTAATCCAAGAACTGTTGAAGAAAAGGCTGCTATGTTGAAGGGTCTCAAGTTGATCAACATAGATGAGGTTTCAGCACTGGTAGAAAGGAACATGAATGTAAGGATACAGGAAGTGAATGACGCTAAAAGAATAATAGAGGATGGAGTTTATTCAGTAGAAGCAAGGATGAGGAGATTGGAAGTTGAACCTGTGGTAGATACGCTTTTCAAGAAGGTTCATACGATCCGTGAGAGAGAGTTGGCCAAAGCGTTGCAGATGCTCAGCAATCTGAACGAGGAAGATAGAAAAGTTGTAGAACAGCTGAGTCATGCGATTGTTGAAGGCATTTTCTCAAACCCAATGGACATGTTTAGAAGAGCGTCAGAAGACGGGGATAAAGAACTTATGAAGGCCGTTTTAAAGCTGTTCAAGTATGAGCGATAGTTCTTTTCCAAAGGTAAGGTCACGAAGGTTAAGAAGATCTAAAAAGGTCAGGGAGCTGTTGCAGCAAGTTCACCTTTCTACAAGTAACCTTATTGCTCCATTGTTTGTGCAAGAAGGCTTGTCAAGACCAGAAGAGATAGAATCGCTTCCAGGAATAATGCGTCTGCCTTTAGAAGGTGTTACTAGCGAAGTTAGGGAAATAACATCTTTAGGTATACCGGCAGTGATAATATTCGGCATACCAAGTAGGAAGGACGATCTTGGTAAATCAGCGTTTGATGACAACGGTATAGTGCAGAAGACGGTATCGTTGATCAGGAAGGAGGTTGGGGATGAGGTTGCAATTGTAACTGATGTGTGTTTATGTCAATATACTACGAATGGACATTGTGGTCTTGTAAATGATGGAACTATAGTCAATGATACAAGTATCGAAGCACTTGCAAAGATAGGTGTGAGTCAGGCAAAGGCGGGTGTAGATATCGTTGCTCCATCTGCTATGATGGACGGACAGGTAAAGGCGATAAGAGGGGCGCTAGATGATAATGGCTTCAACGATGTGGCAATAATGTCGTATTCTGCCAAGCATGCTTCACCATTATATGCTCCGTTCAGGGAAGCTGCGCACTCTTCTCCGAAATTTGGCGATCGCAAGAGCTACCAGCTGTCATACACAAATCCGTCTGAAGCTATTCGTGAAATCGACCTAGACATAAGGGAGGGTGCTGATATAGTGATGGTCAAGCCAGCTATTTTCTATTTAGATCTCATCTACATGGCTAGGCAGAAGTTCAACGTACCGTTAGCTGCATATAGTGTGTCTGGAGAATATGTATTAGTAAAGGCTGCTTCGAAGCAGGGTATGATAGATGAAGATGCGGTAATACTCGAATTATTAACCGCCATAAAGCGTGCAGGCGCTAACATCATTATAACATATTTTGCAAAACAGGCCGCAAGTATCCTTAAATCATCCTGAAACACATGACAGATACTGAACCTATCTGTTAATACTACTGAAGGTAGATTTCTCGAAGTTTTCCATGATGTTGCCTTGAAGTAAAGCGATCCTCACGGTAGGTTGGAGAGGAATGCTAATTGCGTTAATGGATAACTAAAATCTGAAGATGATTCATCCCTAGGGATTACACTTTTAAATTCATCATACAAACTTTACATGATGGTAGCAAAGATTGGAAGTAAAGCACCAAATCTGAAGGTTTCAAAATGGGTACAGGGTATACCAACCAATATCGATAATGAAAGAGACAATGTGGTATTGGTGGAAGTCTTCCAGGTGAACTGTCCAGGTTGCTTCTTGTATGGAATTCCCGAAAGTATAGACATTTACCAGAAGTATCGTAGCGAAGGTGTCAAGGTGTTGGGACTGGCAACAGCATTCGAGGATTATGATAAAAATACACTTGAAAATCTGGAATTGCTGCTTACAAAGGGTGAAACGATCGGAGAAACCCGCAATCTTCTTTCGCAGAATGGTACACTTAGAGGAGGCAAGCTCCCCTACAAGATTCCATTTCCTGTAGGTATGGATTCGCTTAAAAGCGAAACTGGAAACTGGACAGAGAGCAAAGTTATAGATTTCATAGAGGTGAACTATCCCGAGGCCAGATCATACCGTGAGCCACATAGAAAGGGTCTGATTGAACGAGTTAAGGCATATTTAAAGACGAAGCAGTTCTCGGCAGAAACCTTTGAAGAATATGCATTACAAGGAACCCCTTCCTCAATTCTCATAGATAAGAAAGGTATACTGCGTAATGCTGTGTTTGGTCAAAATGGATATCTCGACACTATGGTAAGAAACTTGCTGGAAGAATAACTAGTAACTTTTTCATACTTCAATAACATTGCTATATCGCTTAAATGTACTTTATCGTATTGGAATTAGGGCTCGTAGCGTAGAGCAAAGCTTGCAATTGTGCGAAATATGGAAAGCGTGACAGCCTCCGAAGCTGTTGGTCGTGGGTTCAAATCCCACCGAGCCCGCATATCATCTAATTTGTTAACGATCGCTTCGAGCTTGTTAACAATTTCTTGTATTTGGTTCATAGGCTGTACTGTATTAAGGCCGTCTTCAGGCATGATATGTATTAAATCGCCAAAATTTGTGAAGCCATTCTTAACCATGTACGTATTAAGACTTGATATTTCGTCTTCGCTTGGCCGTGCTGCAATAGTCTTACCGTAGTCACCATACCTCCATTTGTTAATGTATCAATGGTTGTGACGAACGAGTTTTCACGGCAATCATCAAATTATACCTAGTGCCCAAATCACTATACTTCACCATTAAAGCATCGTACATTAGCTTTCTCTAAGAATAGCTGCATAACACTACGTTTCATTCAAGTCATATCTCATAGAGGTTTCATGTTTCTTGAAACCAATCCTTTCATAGAAGGGTACGTTCTTTTCGGAACAGCTTAGAATAACCTTATAGCATTTCATTCTTTGAGCATATTCTAAAGCTACACGGACGAGTGCGGAACCAACACCTTTGCTTTCATATCCTTTCCTCGTCACCACATCTTCTATGTGTCCTACTCTGCCACCATTATGGATGAATTTTTGTTCCATTAGTATAGTAATTGATCCAATAACTTCTTTGTTATCTTTTATTGCGACAAATATTTTGTACAGGGGGTTAGATTTGATATCCCCAAAAAGCTTTGTACCTCTTTTTATCTCATTAGAAATATTGCCTACTACGGATAGATTATACAGCGTATCGAAAAAGCCCTTCTCTAAATCAAGTGTATTAATTTCACGTATAACGAAATCCAATTTTCTGACCATTACTTTTACCATAATTAAAATGTTCGAGCGAGCTCTTTTATTCAGGAATGGATTAATCACCATATCACTTCTTATTGATACTTCTTTCACATTTCAGCCAATTCTTTTTTTCTTGAAGTAATATGTTTCATATTCTAAGATCGATAAGCATTACTTTGTAAATAATACCTGAAAGTTGTACTTTTGGTACCAACACTTTCATAACGCTAGATGGTAAGCAAAAAGTAATGTTTGACTGACGAACGATGAGTTATGATTTATCATCAATAATGGTTCAAGGTATAATAGTTAAATATTTTATCTGTAAAAATCCCATAACGATAACTCAAATCTCCACTATTGGAATTTATGTTGATAATCAAGAAGCATACTTGAAATTTTAGACTGCAAAAATGGGCTTTGAAATCCGAGCAAATCATCCTATGGGTCCACAAGGTAATTGGATAGAAGTAGCACCAAAAGATGAACAGTCTTACCTTATTATATATCCCAGATCATTGATGCCTAATTGGACTGAATTAAAACCGGCTGTCTTTTTTTTGCAACGACGTAGAAGGAACTTTCAAAGAGCTAAAATCGAATGGTGTGAATTTTATCGACTAACCAAAGAAAATGTCATGGAGTACTTTTGCTAAA
>JAZFZF010000143.1:0-2780 GCA_036443875.1 Nitrososphaerales archaeon | reverse complement strand
TATTCTCCTCTGAGCCAAGGTCACAAGTTATCAGTACATATGCTGATGGCATGAATATTTAACAAGAATATAATATATAGAGATTTAATCTCTCAGTGCCAAAAAACGCAATAGTCACCATTTGGGTTTTGTTCAAGCAGAGAGGTACAAATGACCTCCTACTTTACGTTGTTTGTGTGGGGCAGTGTTGTAATAAACACCAAGGGTCATAACGCACATCGTGATCTATAAGGCTTGCTTACAAGCGTTCAATTATTTATAAACAGTAGACAACTCCGGTTAATTTTCCTCATTTTTTTGACTCTTTCGGCAACAATGATCTTATAGTTGCTAACTTCAATCCTACACAACTCTCGATATAACATACCCCAACCCGACTAATTTGTAACAACAACATAGTCTGAACTCATTTAAACATTTATTCAAGGATACTTTTCGCGATATCTTCTGATGGAAACAAAAATGAGAGAGTGATCGCTCCTACTGTTGCTACAACAATTCAGCTACATCCGACATTAGTATAATTTGATTAATACCAAGTTTAAGGGCAACAAGTTCCAAGTTAGAATCAGAGGATAATCTTTACTTTACCACCGAGTACCCTCTCCATTACTTCAGAGATTTTATTCAATTCCAAATTCACGGTAGATCTGGCATTACCCATTTCTCGGCTGTAATCATTCAGATAGGACTCTTTCTGATTTATATCATCCCTAATCATTTTCAATTCATCATGCATAGGTTCCAGTTTGTTCTTAACAACGGCAATTTTGCCCTGCAATTCTCTTGACAAAGAGTCATGTTCTTTGTATCGTTTTACGTAATTATGCAAGTTATCTATTAACCCATTTATATTTTCAACATCCTTTTCAGGATTCTTAGTAGTTATCCTTCCCTTTTGCATGCCTTCTCTGACCTTGTTCAACACTTCAATTACATGATCTGCCTTGGAATCATACATCATGTTTACGGGATTCTCCATTATTGACTGCATCAAGTAATCACTCTCCTTATCAAGTCCTACTTCGTAAGTGTATTTGCTCAAGGGTCTTGATATACGTGAAAAAGACGCATTGACATCCGACAGCACATTACTGACCGCATTCATTACACTAGTCAATTCCTCTTTACTTTTTATATGCACATTGAACTCTTCTGTATTTTCAAAATCCTCAATCTTCTTCGAAAGTTCACTTTCCTTTGTTTTGAGTGATTCAAGCTCTTCCCTGATCTCAATCTGCTTCTCAACAATTTGAGTTTCTATGTTCCTAGCAGAAGAGATACTTGAAATGCTTTCCCTGCAATCGATAAGTGAGGATGTCTTTTTCGTGTAACTATCGAGCAGTTCATTTAGCCTTCGTATTTCCTTGTCCAGCAATCCCAGTTCAACTTTCAGGACTTTTGCATGTTTACCGAAGAAGGAATTTATTGTTTTTCTATGCGAGCCGCCCGTTTCACCCAGCCTGTTCAAAAAACCCATCGCTCTGTCCCTCAGAGCAAGAATATCCTCGAAAGTATTAATTTCTTGCAATTGATCAGAGGTCTCTCTATGTATTGCGGTAACTATTGTACTCTTAGCATCGTTTATGACGGGTAAGTATTGCTGTGCAACGTCATCTTCGTTGATCTCCACCTCGTTCAGCTGTTCACCCAAGGTTTTGATGGAATTGATGATAATTTGAAACTTATCCTTAAACTTAATTGCCACTGGTTTGATTTCTTCAAAAGTAGAATCTATGTGCGTGTTAATCATCTGGTCAAGATTAGAGAATGCAATTTCACTTGGCTCCTCCTCCACTTTACGCTTACTGACATCTTTTTTTCTTCTGAACAGAATGATATCCTATCACCTACACTAATAAGGAAGTCAATACCTAAAATTTTTGCTATTATTAAGGTGATTAGATTGGATGATAGATTACACGTGTTCGTAGATGGTTCTGGTCCACCGAAGTCTGAATATGGGTATTATATAGAGGAACTTAATAAACCAAGACTGTTTAGAAGAGAGAACATTACCAACAACCAGGCAGAATATCTTGCTATAATAGAGGCGTTGAATGATCCAGATATTCAAAATGCTAAAAACGTGATAATATATAGTGATTCTAAGAACACGATAATGCAGCTGAACCATGAATACGCAATCAACGACAATACTCTACGCAAACTAGCTATGGAATCTTGGGAGCTGCTTGCAACGTATAGCAATAAACCAAAGTTTGAGTGGATTGAGAGAAAGAAGAATAAAGCTGGTAAGATGCTCGGCAGCTGAGCACTAACATTCAAATAATTAGTCAATACCCGTAATGTAGGCAGCAGTGAAGAATCAGAGTTATTCTGATCCGTGATGTTAAGGCATTAGACTGAGCTGCCTATCTCGGAAGGTTTATCTAATGTAAACTTTCCTTATTTGAAAGGTAATACATGCCTAGTCCTAGGATACGACATGCGATAAAAGACGTTCTTATCGTTGTTGTAGGTGTAATCACTGTATGGTTGGTTTTACAGGCAGTATTTGGAACGCAGAACCCATTTTACGTTGTATCTAGTGGGAGTATGGAGCCAGTTTTGAACGTTTATGATGTTCTTGTGGTGAAAAATGGCTCGACTTTTGAAAACATAGAGCGTGGTGATATCATAGTATTCAATAGACCAGAGGTTCATGACAGAGTGATAGTGCACAGGATCGTTGATATCAAAGAGACTAGTGAAAGGATCCTAACCACTAAAGGCGATGCAAATCCAGCCTCTATACCCGGCACAGATTTTCCCATAAC
>JAZFZF010000142.1:0-4048 GCA_036443875.1 Nitrososphaerales archaeon | reverse complement strand
CCTTCTTTGCCTGCCCAGGATATCGTTTCTTTATGGAAATGATTGCAAGACCTTGGTACCAGCCAGCTGGTGGCATCGAAAAGTCAACAACTTCAGGATGGAACATGCGTATCAATGGCAAGAATGTCCGCTCTATTACTTTTCCAATGTATGAATCTTCAAGTATGGGTTTGCCTACTACGGTAGTAAGATATATCGGGTTTTCATTTCGCATTATACCAGTCAAGTTGAAAGTAGGATACGGTTCTGGTGGAGTATAGTAACCCGTATGGTCTCCAAACGGTCCTTCCATCCTAATATCGTTAGGGTCAACATAGCCTTCGAGAACAATCTCTGCATTAGCAGGAACTTCTAGATCAACACTATTACAACGTACCAATTTCAAACCCTTCTTCCTTACTATACCAGCAAATAGATACTTGTCCAGACCTTCTGGCACAGGTGCAACAGCAGAAAATACAGTTGCAGGGTCAGCCCCTATTACTACAGCGACTTCTATCTTCTTATTTTCCTCCTTTATCATCTGGTAATGCTGCGCACCGCGCTTGTGTATCTGCCAGTGCATTATCGCTCTCTTATCATCCACTATCTGCATTCGATATACACCAAGATTCCTGATTCCAGTTTCTGGATGTTTAGTCACTATCAACCCGAAAGTGATGAACCTTCCAGCATCTTTGGGCCAACACTTCAGCGCAGGCAGGTTGTTTAGTGATGCCTTGCTTGCATCTTCATAAACTTCAGATACGGAACCTTTACTTACAGTTTTTGGAGTGTTATCTGCAATCTCCGATAATTTCGGAAGCATTTTTAATTTTTCTAACATGCCTTGAGGCAACTCCATTTTAGACAAACTTAGAATTCTCTCGCCTATGTCCTCGAAATTATCAGTATCCAGAGCAAGTTTCATTCGATCCATTGTTCCGAAAGCATTACCAAGTACTGGTATGCTATAGCCTTCAACATTTTCAAAGATAACTGCTGGTCCATTGTTATACATGAATCTGCGCAAAATCTCCGCCAGTTCAAGATCAAGACTTACTTTGTTTTTCACTCGTTTGAGCTGATTTGAACCTTCTAGAGCTTTAACGTATTCCTGAAGACTTTCGAATGGCATGATCTCTCTTTCCCAGCTGGTTACATAAAGCTAAGCTTCTTTATTCTTTTTCAATCTCGTGTCGCTCAGGCCACATCCTCTACATCTGTACTTTATTGACATCTCTAGCTCTTCCTCTGCCTCCATTATGTCTCCGCAACAGGGACATCGTATGGAATTCATAGACATTTTAAGCGGATAGCATCTATTAAAACTAAGGATTTTATTTCAGTATAGTATGAATCGCATTATTTCAGCATTACTCATAATAATAATTATGTATATGATCAAAATAGAATTATACTTTACAATACTATAATACAATATGAAAACTTTGCATGTAGCAACCAATAATGGCCTGCTGACATTCTTGAAAAAAGTCGAAGTGAAGGAATGGCGATTGATACATCATGGTTTGCAGGGTATCAATGTAAAGTGTTTACATGTTGATCCTACTGACAAATCGAAGATCTATGCTGGCAGTGAAAATGGAATGGTCTATGAGAGTAGGGGTGAAGAATGGAATGAGGTCAGTAAGTTAGTTGGTAAAGTGTATTGTTTAACAGCTGCGCGTGTAGATGAGAATTTGCATGTATATGCTGGTGTAGAACCAGCTAAACTTCTCAGAAGTCTGGATCGTTGCAAAACATGGCATGAGATCAAATCATTACAAAATATTCATGGTTCAAAAGAATGGTATTCACCATGGGGCACTCCGGACCTTAACAGCGTGGTACTTAACCCCCAAGATCATCGCCAGATTTATGTCGGCATAGAGGTTGGAGGTGTTATGAAAAGTAATGATGAGGGTGCCAACTGGGCTGATGTGTCTAATGGTCTCCATAAGGACATTCATTGTTTAGCCATAAATTACAACAATCCTAGAATTATATTTGCAGCAACTGGTGGTGGTATATACAAAACTGCAAGTGCTGGAAAATTATGGTTTGATATTGGTCATGAAATAGATCTAAAATATGCAGTATCTGTTGCAATACATCCCGCAAAACCAAACATTACTTACCTAGCTATTGCGATGGACCCGCCGGGAAATCAAGCAGTGTTGCATAGAAGTGATGATTATGGGGAGACATGGAGTTTGATGCATAATGGGTTGCCTTATCCAATGCTTAAGGGAATTAGAAGCGGAGGCTTGATCGTAAACCCTGAAGCACCAGCTGAAGTGTATGTTGGAACGTCTGATGGTGTGGTATTTTACAGTTTAGATGAGGGTATGAGGTGGGAATCCATAGCAAATACAACTAGCATAATAAATGCACTTGCTCTAAGTGATTGAAAACTTCTCTCTGCAGTCGTTACAGTAAAAATCAATAGGAAGAGTGCAATTGCACTTGTTTCTATCATAGAGGTTAGGTCTGCCCTCTCTCAATGCCTTTACATAATCGATGAATTCAATGGCAACCAAGTTACATCCTTCACATATTACATCATGACCCTTATGTGATTCTATCTGCATAGCGCGTGACATACAATATGCATTGATGGAACAGATATTTATAAGAACGGCTGCGTTAAAAATAAGCTATTGCTTTCTGTTATACTTTTTGTGCAATCGTGATAGATGGTAAAGCGTTCTTTTCAAAACTTCGATACTTGACAAATATTCTTCTATAGAGACCTTTTCGTCTACTGTATGTGATGAATGTGGATCGCCTGGACCGTAAGTTACTACAGCAATGTTGAACGCATTTCCAAGTACATTCATGTCACCGGTACCAGTCTTTTTGGTCAACATTGGTCGCTTGCCTGTCACATCAATAATACCTAATACTAAGGATCTAACTAATGGTGATGTATGATTAGCCTCGAATGGTTCTGTTCTGTCCTCAAGTCTGTAACTTGCCTTGATACCCTTCTTTGTGGCATTATCCTTTATTACCCTATCGAGTATATTGAGGATGTTAGCAGTGGTCATATGTGTCGGTATTCTGACATCTATGGTCATCTTGCATTTCACAGGCGTTACGTTATGGCTTGAACCACCATCGATCTCCGTTAAACAGCAGGATACATCTGACTTGCTGTCCTTCGAACCCAGGTTATCTAAACTACTCTTGATTGATCCCCAGATGTCGAACAACTCTTCTATTGAATTCTTTGCAAGTGAGGGAGCGCTTGCGTGGACGCTGTTGCCCACATCGCAGCTTATCCTTAATGCCAACCTTCCCTTGTAGGCAATGGTAATGTTATCTATACCACTAGGCTCGCCAAATACCGCATAGTCAGCATCTATCTTGCCTCTTACCAGGTTATGTATCCCATTAGCATTCCCTTCCTCATCAACCACACCAGCAAATGTAATTGTACCATATTCTCTGGGAGCCATTGATGCTGCTAGCAACATCGCGATTAGTGGAGACTTGGCGTCCGATGCACCGCGGCCGTAAAGAAAGCCGTCAGATATTCTTACAGGGGTCTCTCCTGGTACGGTATCCATATGACCACAAAGGAGAATTTTTGGTCTTCCATATCCTTTGGTTGCTATTATATTTCCAATATCATCAGTATGCACACGTTCGAAACCAAGTTCTTGGGATGCTTTTTCTGCGAGGAGGCTTGCAAGGGGGGATTCTTTCCTTGATGGAGTGTAAAGCTCCAATGCTTTCTTCAAAAGTCCGATGGCATATGTACGTGAGACCATTTCTATCGTTTAGAGCCTAAAACATGATCTATGATAAGTGATGGGATATCATTACCAGTCACCTTTGTAACGTTTTTGAATTCAGTGGTATTGTTAACCTCATGAACAAGCAGACCTTTCTCTTCATGTTCCATCAGGTCGACGCCGACAATCTCTCCATTTAGAGCGCGTGCTGCACGTAAGCATACGTCTTCAAGCTCCTGAGATGTGGGGCATAATTCTGCCCTTCCTCCAAGTGCCATGTTCGTCTTCCATCTTCCTTCTGGCGAATACCTGTATATCGCACCAAC
>JAZFZF010000141.1:0-2390 GCA_036443875.1 Nitrososphaerales archaeon | reverse complement strand
TCCTAAGCCTTTTTTTCTTGGATACTTATCTCCCCCTGAAACATCTACGATGTAAATAGAGTAGTCTGCCAAGGCTGGACTAAATGTGGTGGTAATATTGTCTCCTCCACTTTCAATTATAATCAAGTCTAATTCTTTATGCTTTGATTCCATCTCCTCGATGACAGAAAGATTCATGGATGGGTCTTCGCGAATAGCTGTGTGCGGGCAACCACCCGTTGCCAAGCCAATTACCAGATTTTCAGGCAACAAGCCACGTTGGGTAGCCAAATTCAATCTCATTCTGTCTGCATCTTCTCTAGAAACAACATCATTAGAAACGATACTAACACTGTATCCTTTCTTTGCCAAAATTGGCACAAACTTTTCAATCAGCATGCTTTTTCCAGAACCTACGGGGCCACCTATTCCGAGCCTAGGAATCCTATCTGTCAATATCAAAAAACTATATCCTTAAGTAATAAACATTTTAGAATCTAACTTTTCGTGCGAAATTTGCACTATATCAACTTCTGGTGCAAATTGCCACATGTTAGATAAAGACCGGTCTATGTAGTTCTCGACGCACATTGTAATAGTTGGTTTTAGCTCGTCAATTAATCTTTGACTCTTAAAATGTTCCAAGATACCTAACCGCATAGCTGCCCCAATTATACTTACTGAGAATCCGTAAAGCATCATAAGTCCAGCTTTTTCTTTTGAAATTTCGAAGACATTACAGGCAATCGCAAATGCTACTGGGTAAGACCCAAAGGTCAAACCGTCCTTAATTGCGTTTTGATACTCATCGAGTATCCTGTTGTCTTTGACAAACGTAGTCAGACATTTTATTAACTGTCGCCCAGATCTAGTTGATGCTTCCCTTATCTCCCTTACCACCTTCATCATGTAGATAGTCTGATCTACATCAATTATCCCCCGTATATTGTTCTTCTTAGCAAATTCATACGCCGAACCAAGTGCTACACAATCAGCAGGACCTATTTGCTGTGTTAACAATGCCTTTATCAAATTTAAGAGCTTGTCTGAATCGTTGACCTTCTTCTCATAGAACAAAATTTCCAAGCCATTAGAGTTTGTGTATAAACCGGTAGGAAAAAAAGAGTCTGATAACTGCATAACTGATAATAACTCATTAAAATTGTTAGTGCTCATGGACATCCATTCCCTCCTCTGGCTCAAAAACGATTTTGATCTTGTTTAATTCCAAATACTCAGCTATAGAACCAAAGAAGGTTTTGAACATATTTACTTCGTCATCTGATTGAATTGGAAAATATACACTGTCATGATCCAGCTTTAATGGACGATGCAAGTTTCCTATGGTGTGACCTAGCCTTATTGGCACTTCAACTGCGTGATGGTGCGGAATATTTTCTTTTACTTTGACATGAAGAACATCTTCGGGTTCTATTTCGACCACTATCATCTTATCGTTTTCTTGTAATACCACGTCACCATGACGGAGTTTTGTACCCTTCGGCAAGTCAATACCAACATCGGTCCCCTTGTTTGTAGTTTTTCGCATTCGTACTCTTTGAGATTCCAATCTTGTGATCGTAATAGTTTCACATAGTTGTTTTTCTTTCATCTCTTCAAATTTTTTGGTAAATTCTGCTTGTCTTCTGATGTTACCTAGCACACTGTTTACGGTAATCAACAAGCATCACTTTTCTGTTGGTTCATTCGGTCACTAACTTCAGTTATCATTTCTGAAAGTCGCTTAGTATAATCTACAAAACCGTAATGCCCAAATTGATCCGGGCCTACAGCTGCCAGAAGTAAACCGGTGCTTCCAAACTTTATTCTAGCACCAATCTCAAACTTTTCAGCTATTACGCATGTATTCACCCTGTGATCCGGGAAATCTGAATTTAGATGAGATTTAGGGTCGATGAGTCCAGACATTGATTCAATCTTTCCTCCTTGAATCACAACGTGCCTTATCTTGGTCGGGTCTCCTATCCTGCCGTTTTTAACGACGTTTGATTCCTCTACTGCGTGTCTCACTCTCATAAAGATTACCTCTTAGATTCAGCAAGTGCCTGTGAGCTCAAATCTTCCGCTGCTAAATTCCTGTCTATTCGTAAAACTGCCTTTGCTATTTCTCCCGCTGCTTGTAAGGCCATTGTTTTAACTTGCAAAGGATCGATTATTCCTATTTCGTACATATTAACTGGTTTTCCAGAATCAATGTCTATTCCATAATCATCGGGTGATGCCCTTGCAGCCATTACTTTTTCAAGACCATTATAGCCGGCATTAGTTAGTATTTGACGCATTATACTCTCCAGGGCACTAGTTACAACATTTATGCCAACCTGCTCTAATCCCTGCAACTTTAGATTCTTCACTTTCTCAATAATGTGCAATTCTACTGCACCGCCTCC
>JAZFZF010000140.1:0-7726 GCA_036443875.1 Nitrososphaerales archaeon | reverse complement strand
ATTAGAAATGCAGACCTTCCGACCTCTTTAGCCGCACCTAGTACTGTTACTTTCAACCTTCATCATACTACCTCTATTCGTAGACCTTTAAACATTTGCAACCCTATAGCATAGTCAAAATTGTCATTATAGAAAAATACTAGTATATGTATCCATAACAGTGTTTTATAGTAAAATACAAAAAACTTAATAAGTTCTTGCGATGACAAGAAAGCATGGGCAAGAGTTTCAAAGATTGGTGGTCGACTGTACCAGAAGACCTCAAGAACAAAGTGAAGGGTAATGACGATTGGAATACCTACAAGCCCCTATTGAGCGAGATAAATTATGTATTGATGTCGTTCAATACAGGTGGGAAACATAATTTAATGCCAACTCATGATGACCTGCGAGCATGGATAAAGAATGGCGAGATAGACGTTGTAAGGATGATGAAGAAGTAACAGTACTGATCCCTTTTTTTATTCTTGTTTTAAAATCAAAAATTTTGTTATTGTAAAACACCGTTATGTAAAATGCATAGTGTTTAAATAATATTATAACAATCAGTTAATCAGTGAAGTAGATGCCAGTAGCAATAATTCCGGACGTAGATGAACAGACATGCATAGGCTGCGCTCTTTGTGTTGAAATTTGTACCTCTTTGGGACCGGACGTACTTAGGGTAAAACCAGTGGAAGGCTGGAAGAGAGGAAAGGCATTCATTTTCTACCCAGAAAGGTGCATTTCTGACGGAGCGTGTATTGGTGTTTGCCCGACAAAGGCAATCTTCTGGATGAGACCAATGGAGTTTACACCAGGTCAACCAATGCCACTGCACAAATTCGGTAGATTCACAAAGGGTTGGGAAGACGGTTAGTCACAGTTCCGACTCACTTTTTTTTTATTTTTAGTCATTTACAGGTGGATACAGCATTTGCTATATCGTCCATGTTGGCATTATAAGGTAAGAGAATAACCTTCTCTCCTCGATGCAGAAAACTTTCTAGAAAATCATCTGCAACCGCAACTACCCATTTAAATTCATTCTTTCTAGTATATGATGTTAACGCGTTCCCGAAAGTTTCAAACTCAGCTGGATTTGACTTTACTCTGGTAGCAACATGTTGTGCTGCTGGAAACAAATCGGATATTTCTTCAGGCACAACTCCCAAAAACGGAGAGTAGTATGCAAACTGCACATTTTGGTCAAGCATCCTTCTCAATTCAATATACTGACCGTAGAACGGATGTTCATCAGGTTCTGGTAACAGTAGCAATATACTCTTAGCGCTCCTTGTATTCTGCACAATCCGCCTGAACCGTCTGGCTTCCGGCCTGTATTGATCAAGCTGTGAGAATAGAAAAATAGCCTTTTCTTTGGACAAAGGCGTTCCTTCCTCCAACAAGTCTGAATTTTCCTTCAATACATCCAAACTTTCAGCAAGTCTTGGGTGCGACCTGCCCTTCTGCATAACATATTCCCACAAACGACCATCCATTATGGCCTGTTTCACAGCATCTACCTCTCTCTTTATTACACGCAGGTTGTGTATAGCGAGCTCATAGAAGCGACTTTCATCTTCAAGTTCCAGTAATTCCTTAGCTTTGTACTTTGTACAGATCTCGCAGCTGCATGGCAGATACTTCAATTCCTCCAGCCTAGCCGTTGCGTTCGGAAGCATATACCTGTTATCTCTTGCGTATAGCATGTACGATGCGGAATCAAACGTATCGCAGCCTAGCGCTACAGCCAGCGGTATGGTCATAGGATGACCCGCGCCGAAGAGATGTAGGGGTTTGCTGCTAGGTATAGATTTTTTCGCAGATATTATCATCATTGCTAGAAGTTTATATTCATACGATTCCATCACTTCTGTGGGACTTCCTAGGGCGAACATATTATACCCTAGTTTATCAAGGGATTTTGCAGAGGAAGCTACTAGGTCGAGATGCTCTCCTCCCTGTATGGGACCAACCCAGATAGTCTTGCTGTTGCCTACAGTCTCTATAGTTTCTTTGGCAGCTTCCAGCGTTTGGTTCACATAAGATTCAGCAACACTATGTTCAAGCTTGAAGCCCGTTGGCTTGTCCAGCGGTATCGCAATGTCACTGCCTATCCTCTCCTCAAACTGCGCCATATCTTTGGGGTTGACATCTATCTCTCCATACTCAAGAATCTGGTAACCACCAGAGTCTGTCATGATCGCACCATCGAAGTTTATTACCTCATGTATGTCGTAGGTATAATCACCGTACTTCTTTTTTGTTATATACGCATTAGTTATCAAAAGCTCGAAACCCATCGCTTTCAATTTGCTTGTTTGAATAGTCTGCTTTACAGGATGAATTACCGGAACAAATGCCGGCGTTTCTATCAAACCATGATGGGTTTCTAACTTGCCTATTCTTGCAGCGAGATCAGTGTACCGTGCTTCAAACAACTACTTACTCTCCTTTACGAATTGATCATATAATGTTTTTACACGATCTGCCGCTAGACCCCACCCTTGAACCCCTTTTTCGGTGACCCTGATCTTATCCATAACTATGACAGTGTTTTCAACCACCTTTACAAGACCAGGAAATACCTCGCTCAGTCTCTCAACGAAAGCGTTCACATCGAATGCTTTTGCTAGTTTTACTTCCTTTACAAAACTCCCATTTATCATTAGTTTATAAAAATTATCGCCAGCATCTTCAATAATAAGATTCAAATTTTCATCGATAGAAACAAGCGTACCTTTGTGAATCCTGCCTTCCGAGGTTTCCACAGAAACTCTCTTTCCTATAAAACCAGATATCTCGTCTTTAAAGTTACGTGATTCGGATCCCATATTACAAATAATCAATGATTCTATTATATAAGTGGCTGCCTAAGGAAATGGTTACTTTAGTGGTACCTTCATCTTATATTCAAAGAACTTTTGCGTATCATTATTTGCAACTATCAGTGACAACCAATCAATTTTCCCAAAACTATATTTGCTTTTCCCTTTGAATGCACTTATTATTTTATACGCAGTTGCTTTTGGTTTTACAGCAGTATTATCGAATTCTGCAACTTTGTTCTTTCCAAATTTCTTGATCGTATCGTACATGCATACACCAATTATTTCACTAGACAAGTTATCAACCGCCTTTTGAGCACTATAACCTCTCTGCTTATACACATTTTTTAATTCGTATGGTGAACGTCTTATCACAGCGGCCATGCATACGTCACTCCTTTGCAGAACGTATGGCGCGAGATGTCCTATCATCAAATTTTTCTTATCCACGTACTTTCGCAATAATGAAGACAGCTTTCGCATGTCTACTACGTAACCAGAACTACCCTTTGACTTCTTCGCTCTATTCTTTAACGCTATAGAGTTTATATCAATAAGATTAAGAGAAAGATGTTTTGCAACTATCTTAGCTATTGTATTTTTTCCTACACCAGGATTTCCAGTTATGATCAGCATAGATTACCAAAAGATACCCATTAATATCAATTATTCTATCTGTTTATTCAACATTTGAATACAGATCTACATAACAACTAAAATTAGTTACTATACTATTAAATCCAAGCATGAAGAAGCGATTGATATGATCATAGGATTGTTGGGTAAAACCAATGTAGGAAAATCAACATTATTTAATGCTGCTACTCAGTTGAATGTGCCTATTGCGGATCATCCCTTCACAACTATCAATCCGAATGTGGGTGTAGCATACGCAAGGGTGAAATGCGTATGTAAAGAGTTTGGTCTCAAGGATAACCCAGTCCATTCTGTATGTATAGATGGAAACAGGTTCATACCCGTGAAACTAGTTGACGTAGCTGGCCTCGTTCCGGGGGCGCATGAAGGAAGAGGACTGGGGAATAAGTTTCTTGACGATGCAAGACAGGCCGATGCTTTGATCCATGTTGTAGACGCGTCAGGTTCTACAGACAGCGAGGGCAGATCATGTCCTCCAGGCGCACAGGATCCTATTTTTGATATAGAATTTGTTGAGAAGGAGTTCGATCTATGGTTAAATTCGCTGATAAACCGTGACTGGGACAAGATGGTTAGAGAGGCAGAGCATCAAGATCAGAAACTCGAGCGATTACTTGCTACGAGACTGAGCGGGCTCGCAATTAGCGAGGGTGATATAGTGGAAGTTTTGGCCAAGTTCAAAGCAAGCAAACCATCCCAATGGAGCAAGGAAGATCTCTTCAATTTCTGCAAAGCGTTACGGGAGAAGTCAAAGCCGATTGTAATAGCTGCTAACAAGGTTGATATCCCTCCTGCGGAAGAGAATGTAACAAAGATACAGAAATCTGGAAGGATCGTTATACCATGTGCTTCAGAAGCGGAACTCCTCTTGAAGAGAGCTGCAAGCAAAGGTGTGATCGATTATATGCCAGGCGATAATCTCTTCAGGGAAAAGGATGAAAGCAAGTTAACTGCTGAACAAAAGAAAGCACTCAATTTAGTGAGAACTTTAATGTATAAAATAGGATCAACAGGAATTCAACAGGTTATTAATGAAGCATGTTTCAAGTTACTCGATATGATTGTAGCATATCCAGTTGAGGATGAAAATAAATTCACCGATAAAAATGGCAATGTCCTCCCAGACGCGTATATGGTAAAGGCTGACTCGACCGCAAAGGATCTAGCGGCTGTTATACATAGCGATCTAGCAAAGGGATTCATACATGCTGTAGATGCAAGAAGCAAGCAGCGAATGGGTGCAGATCACAGACTGAAGGATGGAGATGTGGTCAAGATAGTCTCTACGATGAGGAGGGGATAGAAATATTTTGCCTTGGAATTGAGAGCACTGCTCATACCTTTTCATGCTCTGTAGTTGAACTTACAATTGGAACAGGTAAGATTCTCTCAGACATTAGAAGTATATACAAACCACCGGACGGTTCTGGCATTCATCCTAGGGAAGCCGCGAGATATCATGCTGAAAAAAGTTCAGAAGTATTGAGCAATGCATTGAAAACTGCAAAGATCAATTTAGGTGATATCGATACGATAGCGTACTCCGCAGGTCCTGGACTTGGACCATGTCTCAGAGTTGGTGCTGTGGTTGCTCGATGCCTAGCTGGGTACCATAAAAAACCACTAGTACCAGTAAATCATGCTATAGGACATCTGGAACTTGGCATGCTCCTTACTGATGCCAAAGATCCTCTAATACTACTGGTTTCTGGAGGGCATTCGATGATACTGGCACTTTCAAACAATAGGTGGCGTGTCTTTGGTGAGACCTTGGACATAACTATTGGACAGCTACTGGATCAGTTTGGCAGGGCTATTGGCTTTGCATCACCATGCGGAGTAAGGATAGAGGATCTTGCAGCAAAGTCGAACAACTATCTATATTTACCATACTCTGTCAAGGGAAACGATGTATCATATTCTGGTCTGCTTACTGCTGCGAAGAGAGCTACAGAGGTCAATAAACTTGAGGATGTCTGCTTCTCATTGCAGGAGACCGCTTTTGCCATGCTTGCAGAAACAACAGAGCGCGCACTAGCTTTCTGCAACAAGAATGAACTGCTGGTAGTCGGTGGTGTGGCAGCAAACAGACGTCTCGCTAGCATGCTGAAAGGTGTATGCAAGAGGCAGAAAACAAAATTCTTCATAGCACCGACGAACTATACTGGCGACTGTGGTGCACAGATCGCCTGGGCAGGTATCCTTCAATATAGAGCTGGTATCAAAGCAAAGATCGAAGAGGCGTTTGTAAGACAGTCATGGCGACTCGATACGGTAGATATCACTTGGAAGAACTAGCGTTTAAAAACGGTTAATTTCGTTTATACGCGTGCCAAGTTGTCAACGTGTCAGCGATCTATATTGTCTTAACCACAACAAGGTATAGATTCTTTGATTCTATATCTTTACAACTATAAGAAATTCATAATTTTACGAAAGATAGAATAGGCTAGTAGGTAGAATAGGCTAACCACATGAGTAAGCATGAACGTGGTAAAGCTCATGTATGATGTAGGGATATGTTTCACCAACATACTATGTATTGTGAACCCAAATCGTTGACATTTTGAAAAACTAGAATGTGTATAAACAATACCCTCTTTTTGGTTAATGTATGTGTACATTTGCCTTTCTTCAAGTAGAGAGGTAGAGTTACCTCTCTACTGGACTATGGTTGATGCGGGTATGGTGCTATAATAAACACCTATCATGCTTTATTCATACTGATCTATAAGGCTTATTCTTTTCACCTTGTGACAGACAACAAGATATTACCATATCGCGATTTGTCAACATGTCAAAGGTATTTACAAACAAAAATGATCCACACTACGACGTACTAAAGTGTCGCTTTAGCATCAACAAAACATCAAAGGCAAATTTGTTTATTATTTTGATATGCAAATTCCTATATAACAAAGTCATAACAAAATTCACATATAACTGACAAAACTAACAACAATAGAGAAAAATATGAATACGATCTTAAAGGTATCTGGCTTAGTGGTACAAGACAGACAAGGGCATGATTTTATACCGTAGTCAACCCCTACAAATGGTAAGTTAATAACCACAAAAATATCTGATTGACTTTTGTTACTCAGATATATACCGCAAACAGATGTAGCACCTTTTAGCAACGGGGCGGTGTTTTGCGATCAAAGATCTCGTCTAATCCCTATTTTTATTTTTGTTTACGCAATATGATAGTAGAATTAACCATATTTCAAAGTATAGATCGCTATATGCCCAAGCTCTCAATGCTATCAATAACAGTTGACAGATTGACAAACCGAGATACAACTAAAGCTAATCATTTTTGGTGATATTACTTGGAAGGACTAGATGCCTTTGCATCGTCTATGACATCTCTCCACTTACCAGGGCTGAAAACACCGAACTTGTATAACTTGATTCCAGATTCTTCAGAAACTCCTACCACTACCTTCTTGGCAAGCCAGCCTTCAGTTTTGACGTTCCTAATCTTGTTTAGGGATACTTCAAAAGCAATTCCGGTGATTTTTTTGCTTAATGTGAGCATACGTGCCTCGCCCGTCTCAAATATCAGCCTCTGATTGGTAAGCGTGAGGTAGCCAGACCCAAGCTTGTCTTCAGCGCAGTCTTCCTGCTTGATTATATTTTCATCCTTTCCCTGTTCTACCATAAGTATACATTAATTTGCTTGTACCAAGTTATAACTTTAGCTTGGACATTTGTGGATAAGTTAAGATTACTTAAATAGAGTAAATATTCCTCTATCATGTGAAACTTCTCGAAGATTTCCCTTCCGTTGGGATACAGGAAATCACATGCCCTGAATACAAAGGAAAGTGTAAGAACAGCAGTAAGAAAGTTTGAAAAGTTTTGCCAGGAAACATATGATAAGGATCTCATAGAGACGACGTTAGCGAAAAAAAATAATTCAAAAGATGCTTACAAAGTTCTGGATGAGTTTATCACCTGGTTGGACCAGAATGGTGTTAGGACTTCCACAATCCATGTGTGGGTATCTTACGCTCGACAGTTCATGATTTACAACGACATAGAGATCAAATCCATACAAGTTTAATGTTAAGGTAAGGATGCCGAAGACTCAGAAGGAAAAGCGGCAACCTTTGGATAAAGAAACAATTATCCTAGAAGAAGATATTCTAAAGGCTGTGAGAAAACAGACCAAGCAGAAGGTTTAACTCTCGTATATCATTAGTTGCTTGTCTTCCAGAAGCACATGCAGTGTACTTACTGCCCGGTAAACATCA
>JAZFZF010000139.1:0-4788 GCA_036443875.1 Nitrososphaerales archaeon | reverse complement strand
ATGGGTAAGCACTGCACTGGCGCTAATTCTTACAATTCCTGGCCTTGTGATCTTCATTGGACTCTATTATGCAACAGATAGTGTAATCCTTGGAGCGCTCTTAGGATTTTCTCTTCACTATGCGAGTTTTGCTTTTGCAACCCGGATCACTAAGGCATTGGAAACTATCTTTGAATAAGCTTATTCATTATATCTACCTAATTTTCTATGTGCTGTAAGTAGATGTATTATTCTGATTTGTGTCGTTAAAGTTAGCTTTGATGTCTATCTGATTTATTCTGAAATCAACAAGTCCTAAGCATACTCTTCTTTACGGTTTCCAATGATGTCCGCAATTGGAACAAATGAACTCTATATCGTCTTGCAACTTCTTAGTTTTTATACTCCCGTAAAAAACACATTTTGGACACCTACCTGTGACTGATCTAGGGTAGGAAGGTTGCGGAACGTATCTCCTTCTTCTTGCCATACTCTAACTACCAAATCTCCACATAAATGTATGTAACTAATTCAAATTTAAGAATATGCCCCATCGAATAAATTTCCCGGAATACGGATACTCGATAATAAATACGAACATACCCCTTGCTAATTTTTAAATCTCGAACCAAAAAAAAGGTTACAATCCAATAAGAAAGATATTCAAAATAAAGAATTATTGAATTCATTTGCGATTTTAATTAGATATTATACTCTGGCTCTGTAGAAACCATAGATTTTAGCCCATTGTATATAGAATTGCGCCGTGAGATCAATCTGTTAGATACCTATCATGCCTATACATGAAAGAGTCTAGATACGTCAAACTTGCCAAAACTATGTTGAATGTGTTAATAAAGACCAGAGTGAAGCTGAGGGGATGATTCCCAAGTACCATATTGTCTTCGGCTATGTTTCTACCTCTATAACAGGGAGCAGATTCCATTCATCTGTACCGTGTGATCTTAAAGGAAGACTTTATGTCGTACAAAGCTTGTCCACGCCCTAGCCCGTGTGGTGGATTTGCTATGCTACAGTACACGCACATTCCTGCAGTAGTGGTTACAAAGTATGCCCATTTGTAGTACAATGAGACAATAAAGTACCTCAGCACAAAAGGCTCGTCGGATTAGAAATGCGTAAAAAAGAGAGGTGTGAGGCGCGGAAGAAGGTAGGTATCAGAGTCGACGAACTACTTTACGAACGATTCAAAGAAGCGGTCGCGGTTCGCACCCACAAGAGGCACGGAATGTCGGATGAGTTCGATAGATTCATGAAGAAATACATCAAGTCAGACAATGGTAGGCACGACGAAGTGGAAGGTATTACTTCAGATGAATACCTCGATGAAGACATGAAGAAGAATACCACACATTTCGGGGACATGAAGAAGAACGTCAGTTCACATCATGAGGAGGCCATCGACAAGGAGACGGAGAGTGGATCCAACCAACGGACTATACAAGTCGACGTTGATGGCATAACCATCGAAATATACAACTGGTTCATGGAGGAATACGATTGCGAGGTCAACCTATCGGACTTTGTCAACGTCAGCGTCGGGGAGTTATGGAAAGCGAAAGGGTTCATAGTCGAGCGTGTAAGAACCTACTAAGTGGAAGGCATCATGAAGGCATGGATATAAGGCCACTCCAACAATGGTGAGGGGGCATACCGCATCGTGGACAGGAAGAATACCACTGAGCTTGCCTTGCCACCATCTATAGCTATAGAAACAGAGATCCCTGAAAGTTATTGTATTGATAACGTTTTTTGACCATTAACTTCTACGTCAGTGCGTTTAACTAGTTGCCATTCTACCAACTTTTTCAACTGTGCATGATAGTATCCAGATACCTGATCTCCAAAGTCATTACTTCATGCTCATCTCCTTCCTTTTAACCACGGGTTCAAAATCCGCTTCAATGCTTACATCGGCGGATAGGATGTGGTAAAGACCACAAGGTTCGTCACCTGCACCCAAGGAGGATAGTCGTTCAACCACTCAAATTTTACAGCATCATATATTCTGCCTAGAGTATACAAGTCTGTAACTGTAAAACTGTAAAATTAGAAATGAATTGTCATGTCTTGGATGTAAAAAAGATGGAGGATATACCCGAACTGGCTAGGAAGGGTAAGCCAATTAATTTCTGGTATGGTTCTTGTCAGCCTGAATGTATAACTATGCATAGACACGGTTCATAAGGAGAAAGTGTCAATAATCTCTCATAATCATTTTATAATGAGCATTTGTTGTCATATCAAAAAAGGTAGAGGAGTATAGTCAAGTGGTTGTACCAGATGCTACATTAATTGATTTAATAGGGATTTTTGCAGGAGGATTAGTATTATCAGCGTTTATTCCTCAAGTTATCAAGGCATATAGAAGAAAGCGAATGCAAGATGTTTCTATGCTTTTGATGGTATTCATATCTGTCGGTATGTTTCTGTGGGTGGTGTATGGCATAGCAAGGTCTGATCTAGTAATAATTGGAGCAAATACAACAGGAATGGCACTTAACCTTACTCTTATTGGAATGAAGTTGAAATATGACAAATTGCAATAGAGAACCAAAAAGGACCTGATTTCTCCATTTGCTTTCTAATCTACATATTGAAAATATAGTGGTAGACCATGGTGTCATTACGCATTGTCGTAAAACTTAGAATTATGAATGATCACACTCAATCACGGCTTAATCATAATAAGCTATAATACGATTATAACTACAAGTTTAGTTAATATTGGAAAATTAACTGAATCGAGCAAGTACGCTATACATTTTACCTGTACATATCATACCTGTAGAACGACGATTGTTGTTATGGGTTGGGGTTTATATCATGTGCAATCTTATACATGATGGGGTAGCAATTTATGGATCTACCGTGGGGCGATGAAAGGTCAAATAATTTCATAACTAATGTAGGCTTGATTACTAGTGATGGTCCTTTTGGACCCGACGTAATGGCTGCCGAATGGACGTTTCATATATCATACAGTCCTGGTTTGATAGCCGTTTGTATAAGACCAGCTGATGCAACTCATGAAAATATAATACAAACAAAAGAATTCGGAGTGAGCCTTTGCGCTTCAGATCAATCTGTAATGTCAAGTGTAGCGGGTGCTAATACCGGAAAAGAGTGTGATAAGGTTAACGCACTAAAAGAACTTGGGTTTGAATTTTACAAAGCCAATAAGATTAAAGCTCCTATGATAAAAGGCGCTGCAATTAATGTTGAATGTAAATTAGTAAATCAATTTAGTTTGGGGGACCATACTATGTTTGTGGGCGAAGTTGTGGATGCTTCCAATAATCCACATAAAGAACCACTTGCTTACTACAATGGAAAATATTGGATTATGAACACAAATGTACAAAAACCATCAGAAGAAGAACGTGAAAGGATGAGAAAACTTGTTGAGAAATTCAAAAAGAACACTTGATGATGATGGGCTTGTTCACTAATGCCGTAAACTTACCTAACGGTTGTATTATGTTTGACAATGGCTACGCAGATCCCTATGCTTTCCATATAGCTCCAAAAACTCTCTAGCGACTAACTTGAATAATCGGCACAAAGATCTTACAAAAAATGAATGTGGGGAAAGTTGTTGTTATATCTATCATCATTACTGGCGTCCCATTGGTTATATGTGTATTTCAGTCACAAACAACAACCATTCAATCAGAATCTAAAACCAAACCATCAGTTGACGTTTCAACACAAGAAGGTAATACTCTTGACAAAGGAACTGTGCTTCCAAGTTTGGAAGACAGAATAAAGTACGAGTCGGTAAATGAATCTGGAAGCACGATGGTCGACCTGTTTGATAGACTATTATCTGTGGATACCACAGATGAAGATAACAAGCATGCAATTACGCTAAATTATTATAGACACAAATTTTACAACCGAACCGGCTCTTTTACATAGATATTGTGGTGGCATACTGCTTATTTACGAAGTTCTATTCATGGATGAAGAATTATCAGCGTATGATATCGACAAAGTAACTCTTGAATTGTATACAAATAATACTGATGACTTTTGTCAAGCATATTTTGTTAAACTATTGTCTCTTAAATGGACTGATGAGATAGCACACAAAATCGACTGGGGTAATGTTAAACTGGATACGCTTAGTGGAGATTATGGAACAATTTTCAGAATTGCTGAAGATTAATATATCAATTCCACAGCAATTGTTCTTGAAATATTGATAAGAAATTTTGGTTCCAAAGTTTTGTACTTTTGGGAATTACCAAAATTACTCGACTTTCAAATTAAATGCTTATCTGGTTCCTTCTTCGCAAGTTCTGATTTAGTATTATCTATCGTACAGAACATTCGACTCGTTCAGGGTAGAGAAATTGAGACACCGTTTATGGTATATGACTAGCAAAGATAGTTCAAACTATCCGTAAAATACAGATCATATTCTATGCTGACTCCAGAAACTGGTCGTTACATAATTTTTTTTCATATTATTAAAGACCCATTCTTTCACGGATTGGTGAAGGGAGGGTTCAGGAGATCAGCGATAAGGTATGAACGTTTGGCTACAACACATATGTGATTTCTGCATCTAGCGACATTCATAATGCACTGGAGAGTCTTAAGGTGGGTTCATTCGAGCCAATCTTTTTATTTACCTACAATATTTGCAGATTCGGTCATATCCATCTTAACATTGTAGAACCTTCTATTGTTATACATCATCTCCAAATCTATATGCTTTGTAGATCCAGCCAATTCTGCTCTATTGCAGAATTATCCATGAATATTAGAGCTGCTTTACCT
>JAZFZF010000138.1:0-3772 GCA_036443875.1 Nitrososphaerales archaeon | reverse complement strand
ATCAATGCCTAGTGTGAGAGGAATTGCAGATGCAAGCAGCTTAATCGTAAACGGAAAGAACTTGCTGTTGAGAACTGGGTAATACATACCAGACAGCACGTATATTGGTTCCTGTAGTACATCAGCTATATGTGTGGCCTCCCTGCCATAGAGCAAGAATAGAGATGCAAAAAGAATTCCCATCCCGTATAATGCGGTTATGCTTAGAATGAAAATTATTATCAATGCATAAATGTCTCCGATTACAAGGTTGATAGGGAATAACGTAACTCCTATGAACAATATTGATAAGGCTCTAATTGTAGTGTTTATCATTCCTCCCAGAGCCATACCAACTAATATCGCCATTCTTGAGATCGGTGCAATCAGGTAATGTTCCAGCATTCCCGTTTCTTTCTCCCAATAAAATTGACTTGACATTCCCCATAACACATTGCTCCAGAAAGAAAGCATTGCGCCTCCAACGATCACGAAACCAAGATATTCATTTGGTGCTTGAAGAACTTGGTACATGTACATGTATGCACTTATCGAAAGCATGGGAATTATAACGTCAGCAATACTCCAGTGCGGTTCTCTCGTAAGTCCTTTCATTCTTACATATGCTCGAGCATAAACCACTCTTCCTTGATTGATCACTTCACTTGCCATACTCATCTGTGCTTATACCACGTCCAACATATTTTATGTAAACATCTTCAAGTGACGGTCCAGAAGTATTTATAGAAAGGATCTTACATCCCTCCTTCGTCAATAACGAAACAAGATCTGATATCCTAGATTCATCGTCAATGACGACCTTGATCTTTGTTACGCCATTATTGTTATCTTGAATTGAGGATCCTATAATCCCCCCAAGATCTTTAAAAATTAAATCAGAAGAGCCATTTCTAACCTCTATCTGTACCGTTATGTCCTCTGCTAGGGACGCCTTCAATACTTGGGGTGTTTCGCATGTAACTATACTCCCATTGTATATTATTGCAATTCTATCGCAGATCTCTTCCGCCTCTGCCATGTAATGTGTTGTAAGTAAAACTGTACGAGATTTGTCACATCTCACCCAGTTCTTAAGATATTGTCGTATATGTTTAGAATTGATAACATCCAAACCAAGAGTAGGTTCATCCAAAAAGAGCACTTTTGGTTCGTTTATGAAACCACGTGCGAGGTTTAATCTCTGTTTAAAACCAGTTGAAAGCTTGTGCATTCTTGTATTAACGTATTCTTCAAGTTCCATATCTTGAACAAGTTTGCTGATACGTTCATTTGCCGCGTTACGAGAAAGACCATAGAGCTGCGAAAAGAACCAGAGGTTTTCCTTCACAGTAAGAATTCCATAACCTGGAGTTTCGCCTCCACTAACAAGGTTAATTACTTTTCTAACCTGCTTTGCTTGCTTGACAACATCGAAACCATACACACTTACATGTCCTTCAGATGGGAGTAATAAGGTTGCCAGAATTTTCACAAACGTTGTCTTGCCAGCACCATTCGCACCCAAAAGTCCCAACACTTCACCGTACTTTATTTCTAAATTGATTCTGTTTAGTGCTGTTATGTTTCTGCCTTTTGCTTTGAATAATCTAGACACCGAACGTGCTTCTACTGCGTGCATCTATTACCACGAATGAATCTATGATTTTTCCTTCTGAAGAACCTTGTCTATCTCAACTCTTAATTCATCATCGCTTTTATTTTCCGAGTCAAGACCAAGTGACCTTGCAACTTCGCTCAGTTTTCCTCTCTCTACCCTATGTCCCTTCCACTCTTTAACTTCCTTTTCAGCATCAATCCTTCCCCGTTCATACTCTGAAGTTGCTCTACCTATTGATCTGGCAAGCTCTGGGATCTTCTTTGCACCTAGGAATATCACACCTATAGCAATAATTATGAATATCCATTCAGCACCTGCAACAAACAAAGCTAGGTTTTCTATACCTGCCATACTTCTTTATAAAAACGATCAGGATTTAAACTTAACCCATCAGGAAGGTCGTACCTCTGGAGATTTCTTCACCTTCGACTCAACAAAGAACATTCCTAGTACATAGAGAGCCAACATTGGAAGGGAGATAAACCACATCGTAACTCCACTCCCATCAGGTGTTATAATCGCACCGAAGAAAATTAATATAAAAACTGCATAGCGTAGATTACTTCTCCAGAACTTGGGTTCAACCAATCCTGCCATAGTCACGGCCCACATGACAACAGGTAGCTGAAATGAAAGACCAAACGCTAGCATGAACTGCATTGTGAAGGATATGAATTCAGTTATGTTCCAGAATGTTATAACGCCTATCGATGCTCCATAGTAATAAAGCAAATTCACTATGAATGGTATGGCAACGAAGTATGCAAATAAGCAACCTGTACCAAAAAGCCCAATTATTGGCATTGTTATCTTCCCAATAGTTCCCTTCTCATTCTCATGCAAAGCTGGTGCTATGAACGCTGCAAGTTCTCTAGCAATAACAGGCATCCCAAATATTATTCCCAGTAAAACAGCAATGTGGAACTGAGCGAAGAAAGCTTGTCCTGGTGCGATCTGTATCAGCTCCACTTGTGAAGGAACAAGATCTTCTTTCATTACAGATGTAAGCTGAATAGCTACATTGTTAAACGGTTGTGGGTATAGTATCCATATATTCAAACCATTTATCTCAACTTCCTTTACACCCATAGTTAGACTAACTGCTGATACTATTATTATTGCGAGACCTATTCTAATTACTCTTTTCCTAGGTTCTCTTAGATGCTCCCTAAGTTCTTTCTCGTCACTCATCCCTAATGACTTTGTACTATTTCCTATATATCTAATTCGCTATTTGAAGGGACTTTGATGGAAAGAGGGTTTGAGCTTCTTCGTCTGTAAGACCATCAAACTCGAGCCATATTTCTCCGCCTACATTGAACTTCTTAACAAGTTTTTTTGCAAGATCAGAAATTGAATTGTTATCAAGCTGTACGTTCGCACCAGAGAAGAATGTTCGATAACTTCGTTTCAGTATATTACCCCCAATGGTACTTGACAGAAATTCCTCCAATGCACAGCCCACTTCTTTACTGCACTCCACAGTATACATTGCAACGCCGTTAATAGGTTCCTTATCGTAGGGTATACCGACCTTGAACCAATAGATGCTGAAGTATGATTCTTCAGAAAAACCACATCTTATTTCCCAATGATTCAATTTCTCCATAGGATATTGCGTCTCGCTAACCTCTTGAGGTGTGAGGTGCCAGTAAAGTATTCTTGTCATACTTAATTCAATATTGCAAATATTTTTAACATATTAATCATTGCATATCACCCATTCACAACTACACGTATACTCTTGATAGGCGCAAGAGGAAGAGGATTGAGCACATTTTCCCACACGAATATTTCCACTTGGTAAGCGCCCGTTGTATCTGGCGTCCAGAAGATAGAGGATTCTACACCCTCATCAGATGTGGAGAGGTCATCTACCCATTCAAGAAATACAGTAGCACCGTCATTGTCCTTGACCTGCACTATGTATGTGAAGACAACCGTTCCTTCAATTTTGTTCAGAACCTGAGAAGTTATGCCAATAGGCTTGCTAACTTCAACGCTTCCTACGTTACTGCCCAATTCATCCACCAGTCGGGGTCGGGATATGCTGATGGTGTTAACTCCATCAAATTCAGTTTTGATAGATAAATTATTGGATGCTTCCAGCAATGCTTCCGAATTTAACGCCGCCCTTAGAGCAAAATCGAACGCATCATCCATGGGATCCATTAT
>JAZFZF010000137.1:0-2520 GCA_036443875.1 Nitrososphaerales archaeon | reverse complement strand
GATGGTTATTATGTGTACAATAATTCATTAATCTAATGCCAAAAATAATGAGGGTTAGCGCAATAACACTTCGAGTATCCTCAATGGTTAAATCTCTAAGCTTCTACCGTGATGTCTTGCATCTACAGTTGGTCTATGGTAGCGAAGAATCGTCATTCTCATCCTTCGATCTAAATGGTACCTACCTTAACATTGAATTATCCGATGATATTAACAAGAAATGGGGAAGGATAATTTTTCATTGTGATGATGTCGATGCGATGCATGATTATCTCAAAAGCGTGGGCTATGATGCTTCCAAACCAAGAAATGGTACTTGGGGAGAGAGGTTCTTCCACATAGAGGATCCAGACGGACACGAGATCTCCATAGCACAAAGACTTGATACTAACTAAACTGCTAGGAATCAATTAATTTCAATTCTGTATTGTACATTCATCATTCAACAGGTGTAAATACTCCCAATTGTCTTGTGGAGATTGTTGTTGACATCTTTTTTCTATACCTGCTCTCTCTACTTCACAACCAAAAATTATCTCACTGTTCTGGTAGATTTGCGATATACCGTACGATTTAAATTATAATCACTGATATTCGTAGTTGATATAAGAAACCTCTGATATTGATTTTCCTGATCTTCCTTATCTGATTAGCATACATCGTTAGTACCGATATGTATCTGGGGTGCGCTTGCTTGAACTCAAAACTGCTTCATTATAGAAATCTTCGTTTCCTGAATCTGCATAAGGAACAAGTCAATTTATTATATGCGCCTAAAAATCCTTATATGTACAGTATAAGTACCAACAACGTTTATGAAAGCCTATATTGAAATTAAAGTCGAACCAGGCAGCAATATACAAAGTATTCTGAGTGTTATGAGAAATATTGAGGGTGTAAAGGAGGCATTTGCTGTTACAGGCCATACTGATCTGATTGCTTCAATTGAGGTAGCTGACCTCAAGGGGATCGCTGACCTTGTAACACAGAGGATTCATCCTATAAGGGGTATTGTTGGTACTGAGACGATGGTCTGTGTTGAGGAATGAACGACTCTTCTTTAGTTTAATATAAAAACTGGATTGATAAATTAGCAAAGCATTAGAACTGTTACTCAAACAGAAAATTAAAGAAGGATTGATAGGCGAAACACAAGTACCAAGATTTTATATGAACCAAACTTACGACTTTGAAGGTTCCAAGTTTTTCTTTGTTGATTCCCAACTGGTTCTCTCATGTCCTTAGATTAAGCACAAATTCGATTGTTTAACATTTAAATTAGTTCCTTTGAGATCCTCTTGCATGTCCGACACTTTGAAGATTATGTTTAATGAAGGAGAGATGCCTCACCTTGAGGAGCCATACCTTGTTTGTGGCCTACCTGGTAGCGGTTATGTAGGAAAGTTGGCCGTAGAGCACCTTATACAGGAAGTTAACGCAAAGTTACTTGCTGACATTTACTCGCCTTCATTTCCACCCCAAGTGATGATCAGAAGTGATGGTACTGCTGATCTTATGAAGAATACAATGTACTATTGGAAGAATGATGGTAAAACAGATATGCTTTTGCTTACTGGTGATGCACAGCCATCAACCCCAGAAGCTGAGTACAAGTTAGGTAATGAAATTCTTGAACTGGCTCGCAAATTTCAAGCCAAAACTGTATTCACGTTGGCTGCTTACATTACGGGAGTCTTTGTCGAAAAGCCGAAAGTATATGCAACTGCAACGAATGCAGAATTGCTTAAAGAATTCCAGAGTAAAGGGATGCTTCTTATGGACGGGGGTAGCATAACTGGCATGAATGGATTGCTAGTTGGACTCGCTGAATTGAAGGGAATGCATGTCATGTGTTTCCTTGGAGAAACGTCTGGGTATGTGGTTGATGCCAAAGCTTCACAAGCGGTTCTAGAGGCATTATTAGACATGGTTGGTCTAAAGATAGATATGAAAAATCTGGAGAAGAGAGCTAAAGACACTGAAATGTTGATTCAAACTATAGAACAGCAAATGAGCAAGAGATCTGCTACAGAGCAGCAGCAAACAAAGCAGCCTAGCAAGGATGTTGGGTACATAAGTTAAAACCACTATCAGAGTGTCGGAAGAATTCATTTAAATTTTGAAATAACGTACTTTTGCCTAGCATTAAAGACACAGATTATGACAGATTGTTTTGTTTTAGCCCTTGGCATGTATCAATGAGGCAGACCATGCTTATGTTTGTATATCATATAATAGTAGGTTACTATTGACTAGAGGTCTCCGTCTAATATGTCATCATAATGATAGTTAATTTTGCCTTGCGTTATATTGTGGTCGCATATTCGCTGTTAATGTTATTTATGATGAACTGCCGTTACTTCGGTATAATGGTTTTAGTCACATTGCCTAGTTTATCATCCATATTGAGGGCTCGCAGAAGGAGTTATCCCTAATCATACGCAACAACAAGGCCAAATGTGTAGATTACATTATCCTAAGTTCAGTTTTCTAAATTTGTACCATAACTTACTTTGCTAC
>JAZFZF010000136.1:0-16972 GCA_036443875.1 Nitrososphaerales archaeon | reverse complement strand
TCCGGAAGCATCTCTACCGCGATACTAGCATCTTCAAGATATAGGTTACTCTTCTTGATCGTAAGATCAAATGCTTTCTTAACATCCTTTGTATTGATCGCATAGTAAAGTGGCCATGAAGGAATTTTGATAGCCCCATTCCTCAACGAATCCTCGATCTCATTCCCGCAACCCACAGATTCTCCAGCTCTAGCCATTCCTAAATAGAATATTTCTTCTAATGGTTGCTTGCTTAAAGCCATGTTCCTTCCTGCTGTTCCCATAACAGCTCTATACTTCTTATAGCATTCAGACATAATTTCGTCGCTTATCGATGATGGGTTAATTTTCAACTTATAATCTATATACTGCCCCTTTCTGGCATCCTGGAATCCCTCCTCGAACGATTTTAAAACTTCTTCCCCGCACTTACTGATCTTGGATCTTGCCAAGGATAGCATATACGGATTAATCAATCTGTAATCATCCAGGTAATCAATGTCTTCGTCTCTGTCAATTATTCTATCCATAGGTTCGCTCAAATCTATGGCTATTATGTGACCATCGATCAATGCGTTTCTCGTTTCTTCAGGAATTTCTAGGTCAAGGTGAGCACTAGTTCCATCTAATAATGCGTGAAAAACTGGATAGGTCATCTTAACGTAATTAGAATTGAGTATTCGCTGAACTGTATCTGTTAAAGTGTTAAGATCTGAAAGCCTCGTCTTTACATCGTTGATTTTAGAACTTTCTAACAGTAATTCGTTTGCTCCTACCTCCGATACGAAGGCAGAAAGTGTTGCCGATGGATTACGATCCTCTCTTATCTGCGAGTGTAAATCTGAAACAAATCTCTTTACAAATTTAGGGAATTCTTCCTCGCTCCTCTCCTCGTAATACTGGAACTGCTTGTATCCTTTGCTATGAAACACTGCCTGTTTTAGAATATCTTTTCCCGCTTCAGTGGTCATAAGAGACCCTTTCGAGAAGATATTTTCGTCCTTGCTTTTCATTTCGATCAATAGTTTGCTATGCGTTATTTATCTCTTCTTTAGGAATAGTAAGATCACAACAAGTTCAAGAATTTTTCCTTCATTATATCAGCTTAGACTATGAGCTTTAACATAAGCCCTTTGCAGATACAATATTCTTTAACCTTATGCTCAAGAATGATACCACTACCGCTGTGGCCTATTGGTTAACATCCGATCTTTTTTTAGACCCATGATAATTTCTTCCAAGCAAAATTTACTCTGCCATTGTTATTTACCTTTCTTGGTCTTGCTCTTATCCACTTACTTTCTTCATATCAACTAGGTAAAGTCTTATAGCATCTCTTTATTCTTTGATGCCCCTTCTTCTGTCTTGCCTTCGATTAAACAAATACTAATTATGTAAATTCTTGAAAGTTTTTTAACTGCTTACGGTAACTTACTTTATGTTCGACAATGAATCCACCTTATTCTCAATGTTAATGAACAAGAGAGAGGAAGCGTTTGATGTTAAGTATGAAGATGCGGTTCTCATGGTAAAGGAAGAGCTCGGCAAAACTTATCCGATGATAATCGATGGGAAGCCTGTTACTACTGGAGGGATATTTGCAGTACTTTCTCCAATAGATACGCGGGTTATTGTTGCACACTTCCCAATAGGAAAGGAAGAGCATACAAAGGATGCTATAACAGCTGCCCGTAAAGCTTTCCAGGAATGGAGTAGAACCAGTTACAGCGAACGTGTAAAAATATTCAGAGACGCTGCTGGTATAATGAGCCAAAGAAAGTATGAATTATCCGCGTTGTTATCATTTGAGAATGGTAAGAACAGGTATGAGGCGATCGGCGATGTTGATGAAGCGATAGACTTTATGCGTTATTATGCTGAGCAGATGGAACTTAACAATGGATTCCTTAAACAGATGAAGAGCGCTTATCCAGATGAAAAAAATAAGAGTGTAATGAAACCTTATGGTGTATGGGCTGTAATTTCACCATTCAACTTTCCCATGGCTATAACCGATGGTATGTGCACTGGTGCTATAATTACTGGTAATACCGTAGTGTTGAAACCTGCTAGTGATACCCCCTTAACATCGTACAAATTCTGTAAAATACTTGAAGAAGCAGGTTTGCCAGCAGGTGTGATTAATTTTGTAACTGGTTCTGGCAATATTGTGGGGCAGACACTTGTTGAGAGTGATGACATCGATGGTATTATATTCACTGGTTCGAAGGAAGTAGGGCTGGGGATATACAGAACTGCTAATTCCAGGAGACTGAAACCAGTGATAATGGAAATGGGGAGCAAGAACACAGTATTGGTAACAAAAAATGCTGATCTGAATAAAGCTGTTGATGGTGTGTTAAAGGCCGCCTTTGGGTATTCGGGGCAGAAATGTAGTGCATGTTCCCGTCTATATGTGCATGAAAGTTTGAAGGAAGAATTCACCAACAGATTGGCTAAAAGAACGAGTGAACTTACCATAGGCAATCCCCTGAACAAGAATAACTTCATTGGACCCTTGATAAATGAGAGAGCCTATGAAAAGTACAAAAAGTATTGTGATATTGCAAGAAAAGATGGTAAGATACTAACAGGAGGCAACTTCGTAACAGATGATGAGTTGAATTATGGGTATTACGTTCAACCAACCATTGTGGATAAACTTCCTAAAGATCATACGTTTTTCAAGGAAGAGATGTTTGTTCCTATATTGTGTGTAGTAGATTACAAGGAACTTGATGAGGCAATTAAGTTGTGCAATGATGTTGATTTTGGATTGACTGCGGGAATATTCAGCAACGATCAAAATGAAGTGAAAGAATTCCTAGACAGGGTCGAAGTTGGAGTGGTATATGTGAACAGAGTGAGGAGTGCGACTACGGGTGCAATGGTTGGTTGCCAACCATTCGTAGGATGGAAGAATTCTGGTATAAGTGGCAAGGGAGCTGGAAGTGAATATTATCTCACATTGTTTATGAAGGAACAAAGTCAGACAATTTGTGATTAGAATAACGACCTGGCCAGTAGCAGCATGTTGCTTGGCTTCTCCTTCAGTCTTCGAACCGAATATGATGCTACATTTTCGCCATATGGTATATACTCTCCAAGAGAAAATCCTTCTTTTATCAATGCTGGCTTCATATCGTCTCTAATACCCTTCAGCATCTGAAATTCAAATTGCCTGCTGCATTTGTCATTAAGTTTTAACGCACGATCGATTATTGCCTGATCATGTGTTGCTATTGCAAAATCATTGCTATTCTCAAACAGCATTTGCATAAGCCTTATGTAATTCTTATCAACCATGCGTTTTGAACGAAAGACAACGCTGCTGTCCTCCCTGTATGCTCCCTTCACAAGTCTTACCTTGCCCTTATTCATCAATATCTCAACTAGGTGATTCGTTCCATGTTTCAGATACGCCTGAAATGCCATGCCTACGCTGTCGTAATGCTTGAGCAGTGTAAAGTAGATACGAATTGTATCAGTAAGGTAGGAAGAAGATTCTATATCTAACCATACAAACTTGTTAAGTGCCTTCGCATGCTCAACTATAATTAATGCATTATTTTCGCACTTGTCATAATCCTTGTCGAGTCCGATCTGAGTGAGTTTTGGTGTTATACTTCCATTGATATGCAGTCGATCCATTTCCTGCAATAGGCGTATGTACTCATTGACATTTTTTTCGATTTCAGTATCATCTTTAACATGCTCTCCTAGGTAATTTATGATCGCACTCATTCCTTTTGCATTAGTCTCTTTGGCTGACTTGAGCGCATCTTCTATAGAATGTCCCGCAACCCACCTTTTGGCGATCCTGTGAACGAGCTTCTCAAACAGTCCCGGTCTGGACTTTTTTGGAGCGCCTCTTGCCTTCATATATAAAATATGTTATGTGATTAATATAACTCTAAAGATTTGGTTAATGAGTTTCATCTTCTTGGGCAATTCTCCCTTGCTGTACTCATTCAACCAATTATCCAACATTTGGACACAGGTAGCATTTTGGATCGGAAGGTGTTCACGCAGAATTGAGTGCTGCAATATCTAAGCGCCGAAGCTGGGTAGGAAGGACCTATTCTGGCTCACATGTGCCATAGAGTGTGATTCTTGCAACGAGTTTCATTGTGTTCATATCGACTTACGACACACTGCTTTGGGTGGCTGCCTCACTTTGCAGCGAGCAATGGATTGAGGTATAGTTCTAGGAATCTTGCAATTAATTTAATACTTTATCGATCACTTGCAAAATTTATTATAGGTCTAGAAGTAATGACCGCCATGACGGACATACAAAGGATTTTGATAGAAGCGTGCTCGAAAGTAAGATCGCAGGTGAGTAGCCTTGTTGGAACAGAGGAAGCGAATAAATCATATGGTGTAGGTGCAGGCGGTGATATTTCCAGAAAGATAGACATACTTGCTGAGCGTGCTGTCATGGATACGCTGAAGGACCATGGTCTGAGTTGTATCGTTGTTGCGGAAGAAACAGGAAGGGTCGATATTACAAATGGGAAGAGCGAGGGTTATATTGTGGTAGATGCAGTTGATGGCACTACAAATGCGCTAATAGGGATGCCGTTTTATTGCTGTTCAATTGCCTTTGCGGATGAGGATAGGCTAAGTGCTGTGAAGTATGGTGTTGTAATGGATCTATATACTGGCGATGTTTATTCTGCATCCAGAGGCAACGGAACATTTTTCAATGGTGCCAAGATACATGTAAAAGAAACGTTTGAAGAGAACCGCTATGTTGTTGGGATGAACATATCAGGAATTAAACCAGAAACGATTGAACGTTTGAAACCAATAATGTCACAATCCAATCATTTACGGCATCTGGGTGCCAACGCCTTGGAATTATCTATATTCGCAAGAGGGTTGATGGATGTTTACATTGATCTACGAAACAAGACCAGGATAACAGATATGGCGGCAGCATATTTGATCGTGAAGGAAGCACAAGGGATACTGATATCCGAAGATGGAAAGGAACTGGAAGCTGATCTTGATGTAAATTCACGATTCTCCTTTATCGCTGCCGCGAATAGAAGAGTACTGAATAATATAGTGCAGATAGCAGGGCTGAAGCTGCAAATATGATTTGGTTTTTAAATAGCAACTCTAGATCTAAAAATATTTGATTGAGCAGAAATTCGTGCAGTTTCCAAGGATTTTAACAATATCCTATCTACTGGTAAGCATAGGTGCAATGCTACAGATAAGCGGTGGGTACTGGGATGTTACATGGCATGCGTTACAAAAACCTGAGACGTTCTTCACACCACCACATTCACTAGTGTATTTAGGTGTTCTTCTTACACTTACAGTGGGAATTTTAAGCTTAGTATGGAGGATAAAACATACGTACAAAACCGCATATGTGAAATTTTTGCACTTTGCACTCATCGGTTCTGCACTACAGCTATTTTCTGGTGGATTCGATCTATGGTGGCATGCAAACTTTGGTTTTGATGGCCTGCTAAGCCCGCCACATCTCATCCTAGTTACGGGAATGATACTTAACTCGTTAGCATGTCTTGCAGGATTGGCAAGTATAACCAAGAGTGTAAGGTTCAAACCATTATTGATAACTGCGTCAACAATTTCCCTAACAGCGCTATGGATGTCAGCAATAGGAATGGTCATGTTATTTACGTTGCCATTTTCGGAAGGAGAATACTTTAACTTCAATCCCGATCCTCTTTTGGGAGCGGCTACGGCTACAATTGCAATGCCCCTAATTGGTTCGATGATGATAATTCTTTCACATAGAATAATACCAATTCAATTTCCAGTTACCGTGCTAACTACGCTCTACGTTTTCGTAAACGGAATGGCTACAGTTGTAGCGCATTACGGTATAGTGTCTGCAATGCCATACTACATACTTGTCATACTGTCTGCACTTGCAGTTGATTCTGTATTGCGAAGCAAACTTGCTGAAAAGATCAAGACATCTATAGCGGGGATGATCTTCGCGCCCTTTTTCTACATACTTTACTTTCCGCTCGTGCCTCATGCTTTTAGGGAGGCGGTAGGCATACCTGTTGGTATACAAGTTACCACGATCAACCTGTTCCTAGCAACGTACCAAACTATTATGATCTCTACGCTTGTGCCTGCTGTGTTTTTGGGATTTCTGGGCAGTATCTTTGCTCAGGAGATTGTACAGAAAATGGAAGGTAGACAATAATCAAATTAGCGTTGCTTTTTCTCATTCTTATGAAACAGCCAATGAAGAATACATCCGACATACAGGTGTTTGGTACAACCACATATAGGACAAGACTTCTCTCCTCTATTCACATTACAATAATTATTCTCTCTTATATCTAAAATCATCGATTATGCTGTAGGAGAACAATTATGCGTCAGCAAGTGTGGTGTTTTCTATTTCTAGTGTTATGTATCAAATCCTGACAATTATTAGTAAATTTCTTTGTCAAGATAAGTTTGCATATCTTGACAAAAAATTCTGAATATTCTACAATCTTCCTTCTACAGATAGGACATATGGGTTCATTGTTTGTCCATAAATCAACTGAAATCTGCAATTATAAAAAGAATCTGTCGTCATGAAGGGCTAAAAATACTTGAAAGTTTATTTGTCGTACAAACAATAGATTGCAAGGCCTATGGCTAATATAATAGCAACAAATGAGGTTATATCAGTAATGATAGCAGTTTTATTTTTGGTTGGTATGATTACTTTTCTTCTTTATCGAAGACGGCCTTCTCGCAAGCCGCAATAAAGTATCGTATCGTAAGAAATTACTAATCGAATTTTTATCTTTGATTATGAATTGTTGTAAACCACACCCGCCCACCTATCAAAGTCATGCTTGATTTCTACACCTTAGCATTTTTATTTTGTTTCCTGTTAACTACCATAAATGCAAATAAACAAGGTGAAAGCAAAGACAATACTGACTCCTACTGGAGGCTTTCTCTCAGCTTATACTCATACGATCAATCCATATCATGGATGTCAATTAGGACTCGGCCTATGCGGTAACTACTGTTATGCTCGGACTATCATTAAGGGTGTGAAAGGGGAGGCACGTTCATGGGGCACCTATATTGATGCCAAGGTGAATGCTGATGACCTATATGGATCAGAGTATACGAGGATACGCAAGAAAAATGAGCCGTTGAGGATATTCATGAGCAGTGTTACAGATCCATACGTCCCTATTGAAAGTGAATTAAGGATTACGGAGAGCCTGCTTGAAGCGATGATCGAGCTCCCTCCGGATAGTCTAGTAATACAGACACACACGCCAAATGTGTTGTGGGATATTGCGTTGATTAAAAAGCTTAACGACCTTTGCAATATATCTGTACAAATATCTGTAGAGACGGATATGGAGAACAACGATCTTGATCTTTTTCATACTAGTGTAAATTTCAGACATGTGTATTCTGTAAAATCTCGGTTGCAGGCTCTATATTGTGTAAAGAACAGTGGTTTACATGCCGTTGCCGTAGTTTCACCGTTATTGCCGCTGAAGGATCCCTATGCCTTTGCCAAGAGTATTGACTCATGCAGTAATTACGCTATATTAGATCATTTTCTTTTGGGTGATGGGTCCAACGGTTCACGTACAAGCTCGCGAAAATACTTTGATGAGCCATTACCATATGTGTTGCAGAAGAATGGCTGCGGAGAATGGAACTCGCTCGATCAATTCAAACATATTGTTGGTATTTTTGAAACAATTATGGGTAAGGAACGTGTTGGAGTATCTAAGGAAGGATTTAGTGAAGGCGCTGGTTGATTGCATGCGCATCCTTCAATATTTCCGAAATAATTTCTCAGTTGCGTTTGTAGTATGAGATGTTTGTTGTTTTGCCATGCATTCTTTGTTTTATGATGATTAAGGTAAGGTTTTTCAATCAATTTTGTGCAATGGTTATCATTATGCGTCTTATGCGTAGCAACTTGGGCATCAATCTGACAATGGTTCTTCTTGCATTGGGCGGTATTTACATTACAGCAATGGGTATACTAACAATTCTTGAATACCTTCCTACGGAATTTGCTATTGCGTCAATAGGTTCGTCCTTCACTCTTAGTATAGGTCTTTTCATCTTCGTGTTGGTATACGGCCTTGCTAAAAGGAAGGGATGGACACTGCTTCTAGTCATCGCTTTCATGTCCTTCGGTGTAATCGCATCTATAATGAACATAATTTACACAAGAGCATTTGAAATACCATCAACGTTCGGCATAGCTGGCGTGATACTATTTTCTGCTGCAATTTACTATCTTACGAGACCGGATGTGCGTGTGATGTTCCATTAACACAAACAATTTAACGCATATAAGCGCATTATTATTCATTGATACGAACAATGTACAGGAGACATGAAGTAGCAAGGAAGTTCTTTACAGGCACTTCTTCCAGCTACGATTCCGTTGTTGACATAACAACTTTCGGTCGAGACATGGTATGGAAGAAAGCTATTCTTGATTTGATTCCTGATGGTAATTATAAAGTGCTTGATCTTGCTTGTGGAACGGGTATACTTTCACTTGCAATAGCAAGGAAGGTAAGTTATGTCATTGGTATTGATATTATCGAAGACAGTATAAGGATTGCCAGAGAAAAGGCGGTGCGGCATAACGCAAAAAATGTGAGTTTCTACGTCTCTGCTGCAGAGGCAATCCCGCACCCTGATAAAGAGTTTGATTTTGTTACGGCCTCTTACCTTCCCAAGTATTGTGATATGTATCCTGTTGTATCCGAGATCTCAAGAGTGTTGAAGCGTAGAGGGATGCTCATCATGCATGATTTCACTTACCCAAATAATGATGTTATGAAAGGTCTATGGCACGCATACTTCAAAATATTACGTGTTGCAGGTGTATTAGCACCTTCATGGAGATCAGTATTCAATGAACTTGATGATGTGATAAAACAAAGCGATTGGCTGAACGAACTTATGACAGCAATGAAGAGGTATGGTTTCAGTGATGTTCGCTGTAAGAACCTTACATTTGGAACAACTGCCATCGTTTGGGGAAAATATTTACTTTGAAAGAAATGCGTATCCATAAGAAAGGAGTATCGACAAACGCACAAGCTTAAAGGGGAAAGAGAGATCATGGATTCTGGTCCTAGCTCTTCAAGTAATTATATTCTCTGCAAAGCATCTACAATGCCTTCTTTATATGTTGGATGTTGTAACTGCCAACCGAGTTCGTTCTTTGCCTTTGTGTTTCTGGCTTTTACAGAATAAGTAAGCAGTCTAACCATATCAGAACCAAGAACAGCTTTCGCAAGAAATGCTGGAACCTTACCTGGTCTCTTCAGGCTCATGCGATCTGCAACGTGGTACACGAATTCAGCAAATGTAACTGGTTCCTCATCTGTTATTATATACATGTTGTTCTTTGCATTCTTCTCTGCGATGAGTGTCAACGCATTTGCAACATCATCTACATGAACGAAACTTCTGTAGTAATCACCTGATCCAGGAATTTTGAATGCACCTTCTCTAATCTTGTTGACGACGATATTTGCAAACCATCCTGAAGGTCCGTATACATCACCAAGAACTGCTACCGTAACTGGCAACCCCTTCTCTGTGTTTGCTTTCCATAGCATTTGTTCAGCTTCATGCCTAGTCTTTGCAAAGTCTGTATCTGGGTTTTTTGGTGTGGATTCATCAATCCACTGACCTTTAGTATCTCCATATATGCCTGTGCCTTGCGCATAAACAAATAATTTTACATCGTTTTTCATGCAGACATCAAGCATGTTTCTTGTTCCATCGACGTTAACCCTATTCTGCAACTTCTTGTCCTTCTCCAATGGACTTATAGCTGCCAAATGGAATAGGGCATCAACATTGATATTATTCATGGATTGAAGCAGCCAGTCCCTGTCAGTTATATCCGCAATCACGAAATCGACACCATGATTTAGTTTTGGTCTCTTTTTATCATCTCTTATCAAACATGTTATCTCATGACTCTTTCTTGCAAGGCAATCCACCAGAGCAGTACCTATGAAACCAGATGCGCCAGTTACTAAAACCTTCATCTTGTTATCACCTTATCTTTCCAAGTATTAATGATTTAATTCGCTCGGCAATGTCCCTATGGTGTGATTTTAGGAGGATGTCTCTCCAGACATTTCCCTCCTCTCATTGCAAGCAATTCAAAGTTCTCCCTGAATCGAGGCTCATTCCATTTCCTTCAAGACCACGTATAATGGATTGGCCTTTTCCCATCCAGTCTGTACAGAACCGTATCTGTCAAAAGAATTGTTCTTGGTTAAGAAAGCCGTATTCTACCAATATGCCAACATGTTCGAATCTCGATGTGAACATTTCAACCAGCCATGCCCTTCTGCTTCCCTGCAAGTTCTTGGTTCGAATATCTTCAAAAGTTTTCTCCTGAAACTCTCTCCAAAACCATTCTCCTACTAAAGTCGAATTCTGCATTGTATATCTCTGTTATCTTAAAGAGCAGTTCTAATCATCCCGGCTTACTCTTCTAACCTTCGTGGCCTTTCTCACCTTCTTTGTCATACTATAGCTAAGCTCTTCTTTCTAGAAAAATTTGGTGTTTGATGAAAAAGAGGAGCTTTTAAAATGAGTCAAAAACCAATCGAACAACTATAATTCGATAGGAAGATCCGAATCTGATACAAAAACATTTCCATCAATGTGAAGAAAGCTCTTTACCGCATAAACTTCTAAGCCTTCCCTATGTGCAGAGCTTAATTTCAATGCGAGTTGTTCGTGTGCTAGGATGTTGGGTTTGAACGCCTTAGCATATGGATGTGCTGCCAAAAATGTAATGACTGATCTATAACCTTGTTTATTTAGCCGCTCAAGTGTGTTGATATGTCTCAAGCCACGCTCGCTGGGGCAGTCTGGATACATTGCATAATATCCATCATAGTATGCTGCAGACTTTAATTCCATATAACCTTCATACATGCCATTTGTTATCTTGTAATCTAATCTCGACCCGGTTACATTCACCTCTTTCCTTTCTACCTTCCATCCCTTCAACCAAGGAATGAGTTTGTTGTTAACAGCAATCTCGAAGACTTTCGCTTGCGTATATGGATCTATTATGGCTGCTTTTTTATCATCTACTAACACCCCTATGATTTCACAATTTGTCTTACCTTAACTTCGATCCAAGCACAACGCAGTGTATCCATATTGAATCAGCTCGTGAAGCCTGCCAGTATTTCTAAGGAGTGCAGGCTTGCTTTGTTTACCATTAGTAACGGTAACAACAAACCTGTTCTCTCTGTTTATAATCGTATATTTTTTCAATCCGTCTAGCTTGGCAATACGCTTGATCATGATTGGACAATACTTACCACACATTAAAAGTTGAGTTCTTGAACGTGATACTTTTGTAGCAGCAATTATTATGATTACACTTTTACTATTGGCGATACAGTCCTAATACACGTAATCAAGTAAGATCAGCTGCCCACCCATAGTATAAAACTATTCAAGCACCAATAAGTAATGTACTGTAAATGACCGGCGAAAAAGATGGTGTGAGGATAAATGAATGGTTCGTACCCAAGTTTGGCCCCTTGAGGTTCCGACTCTTCATGGGATTACTTTTTCTTCCATATACGGGAATGTGCATTTCTTTTACAGTGATGGGTTCTATGTTAGCCCCAACAATATTCTGGGATCGGGCTGGTGCAATTGCTCTCATCTATTTTTTAGCATTGGGGATATCTGCACATGCTCTAGATAGTATTGGTTCCAAAAGAGTCAAACCATGGGGTAGTTATTTTAGTAAAAAACAGCTCTGGATCTTGTCGCTGAGTACATTAATACCTGCATACGCGATAGGCATCTACTACATGGTTTACTATGTCCCATTGCTATGGACAGTTGCGATAGCTGAAGGTTTTTTTGTATTCGCATACAATATGGAATGGTTCAACGGCAAGTTTCATACAGATCGGTGGTTTGCATTTTCTTGGGGAGTCCTACCATTACTGGCTGGATATGTCATACAGACCAATGATGTATCATTAGTTGTAGTTGCAGTTGCTGCTGCGACAGGTTTCATTAGTTATGTTGAAATAAAAACGTCAAGACCATATAAGGAACTGAAACGAGGTAATTATGATCTAATATTGTCACGAGAGCAAGTAATGGCAAAAACGAATTACTATGAAAGAATTTTGAAGAGTTTGAGCATTGGAACCGTTTCTGTTGCGGTCATTCTTCTTGTGCTTAGAGGAATCACATTATGAAGATAATTGTAGAAGGTGATTTTGGGAGGGAGATGTTGATCCAATTGCAAAAGTTGGAGAATCAATCGAACATAAAACTAAACAAATCGCATAAAATCTTGCTGGCAGAAGTTGGAACTTTAGAACAAGTATTAAGCATCTTACTTGGCTCTCCCATTACTGTTGAAGTGAAGAAGCAGACCGTTAGGAATTACAGGATTGAACGGGAAGTAGTTTTATCGGTAAAAGATGATGAAGTTGTACATGCTACAACGGAAATAGATTTGAGGGCCATACCCAGTGGAGTAGTTGCTGATATTAAGGAAGGAAGGTTAGGAATAGGCACGATATTGACCAAGCATAAACTGGAAACATTCAGGAGGATAATTGAAGTTGGATACGATTCAACTAGCAATATTGTATACAGGGTTTATGAAATATTGTATTGTGCAGAACCCAAATTCAGAATTAGAGAAGAATTCCATATAGAGAAGATAGATAGGTGTGCTTGACAAGAACAACTAGATCAGAAGGGAAGGAGAAGAGTATGATGTAAGTTCTTCACATCTATCTATCGGAAAGGCATATCATGCCTATCAAGTATTCCTTGTCGCCATATCCCTGACTATAATCCAGTGCACATCTCTGATCAATTGTATAGAAAACTATGACATTTGGTCTTGGATCTGTCCTTGGTTCACACTACCAACACTGCACTATTTATGCAGGTATTTGAACCATCTTCACCATTAGTTAATCCTATTCCATCATTTGCCATTGAGCGGGTCATTATCATTACCACCTGGTGATAGAGACCTTCGTCAATTTCTCTCCTATTTTTAATTGCATGACAGATAAAATTGTTATTTCTTGTATGAATAACAATTATTGAAGATGTCAAAAGTAAGAATTGGTATACTTACCAAGATGATGTCAAATGGAAATAAAAAAGCAGAAGTGATTTTACTTATCTGCATTGAATTATTTTGCGCTTTTATTCTCTTCCCAGATACCAAAAGTATTATTTTCTGTGTCCAGGCAAACTGCTAAATATCCTGCACCAGGTACAGCCATTTTAGGGACTGCTACATTGCCACCGAGCTTCTTCACCTTGGTTAGGTATTCGTCTATAGACGGTACGTCAATATAGTTGGTAATAGTCTGCTGTGGGTTCTGTCTCTTCATCAAACCTCCAGGAACCCCGTCTTTGCCCATTCCATCCTTCGTAGTAATTAGCCAGTATTCCATCGGACCCTGCCATTTTTCAAACTTCCAGCCGAATAATTCGGTATAGAATTTTTTAGCCCGCTCAAGTTCATCTGTTGGGATTTCAAAGTGAACCAGTGTTGGCATCCTTTATCGCATCTATCCTACTGTTATTAATCATTTAAATTAGTAGCTGGTAATTAAAACTGGTAGCATAAGTGTGAATCAAATGGTTAACATTGCACCCACATACCTCTACTTTTCGCAGGAATCGATGCGGGAGATACTTGACATAATGTGGGGTAGGAATAAGGATATTACAAGATTGATAAGTGAAGAATGGACTGCCGCGATAGGACCTATGAGAAATGAGATCGATGTAAGATTACAGCTCGGCCTGAAGGGGATCGAGGATTTTCCTAGGAATGAATATAGCGAGATGCTGAAACAGGTTCCCCGACGTATGAAAAGGTTGATGTTGGAGCAACCTGCAATCAGTTGATGTGTATGAAGTTCGCTATAGTTGGTGCGGGTGTTGCAGGAAGCTTCATGGCTTCGATGCTTAAGCAAAATGATCATACAGTTGAAGTGTTTGAACTATACAGAAAGGAACAGCATTATCCAGTTTGTGCATGGGGTGCTTCAAGGCATATGCTGTCACATTTCTCTGAAATGGCAGGTTTGAACTTTGACGAATATATCTTTCATGTCGGGGAGCGCCTAGGAATACGTTTACCGAATGGAAAGAGGGATTACCTCAATTGTTTGGGTCTTGTTACTTATGACAAGAAGAAGTGGGAGCAGGATCTTATAGATGGCATTAACGTCAATTATGGAGTTCGTTGCACGCAAGAAAATTTCCCTTTTCATAAATACGATTACGTTCTGGACTGTACGGGCTTCCATAGATCATTACTACCAAGACCGAAAGAGAAAGAATTGGTTATACCTGCTTGGGAATATTTAGTCGATAACGTTCATGATGCTAAGGAATTCTATATAATTGGATACAAGAGAGCAACGGGATACTTCTGGTTCTTTCCATTAAACAATAACAGAGCGTATGTTGGAGCTGGAGATATCAACAAGATCTATCTTGGTATTGACGAGTTCTTCAAAGAAAATCCCGGTGCCAAGATCTTAAGTAAAATAGGGAGACCGATAAGGATCACCCCGCCAACCAAGATGGAACCGCTGACAAATGGCAATGTAATTGGTGTGGGAGAATCTGTAGGATGTGTATTTCCATTACTTGGGGAAGGTATTATTCCATCACTAATATGTTCAGAAATACTGTTGGGCCTGTTTAACACAGATGAATATACGAATGAAGAATACAGGAAGAGGCTCTTCCAGAAACTAGGATACTATGAGGAGGTTTACAAGGTTATCAGACTGAAGATGCAGGGAAAGCTAAGCACGATAAAACACCTCAAAATCCTTTACAAACTTTACAGGAATATGAAGAAGGAAGAGAAGCGTTTCGGCTTTGAAGTCAATATGGAGAAACTTGTCAATTTGTTGAATGCCTTATAATCAATTCTGTTTAGTGCCAAGTATTATACCGTAATTGCAACACCAACAGCAGCTTTTATCATGGCGTTTATTACCCAGATTGGATTCTATACATCAAGGAACACTCCTGTCAGATCTTAGACTGGCTCTGTCCACAAAGTATACTAAGTCCTATAATTATCAAGCCAACAACTATCCTGGACTGAAGAAATTCATATAATCAAAGTCATAGTTTCAATTTAATGTCTTTGGTTCGATAAATAGGGATCTTATATTCTCACATTGAGGAAAAGCGTTTGACTTCTTTAATCATCGTCGTCATCGTCATTTTTGTACTTCTTATCCTTCTTGCCGGCACTGCCGTTACCATTCTTGTTAGCCTCGCCATTATTGTTGTCTTTGGAATTCTGACCATTTCCAATGTCTTCTTTTTCATGCGAATTGCCGGAACCACCCGAACTGGAATCTGCAGAGGTTGAATGCTCATGACTATCGTCATGTTCGTGATCGTCATCGGTATCATGTCTGCAAGTCTTGATATTCCCCTTGATGAAATTGTTTGTTAGTTGAGTCATTTCAGTATCGCAAGTCTTTATGTTGCCCCGGATTGTATTGTCTGTGAGTATTAATGAACCACCTTCCATGTGCAAGTTGCCTCTCAACTCTGTAGACTCGAGGGTCAAGTCGCTGTCCTCGACCTTTAGATTGCCCCTAATCAAGGTGTTTTTGAATATTGCTGTGCTGTCTTCCAATTTTACATTACCTCCTAATTCACAGTCAATGAAGGATGCACTAGCATGTTTAAGCTCCACCTTTCCATGGAGCTCTTGCCCATTACAACTGAAGACATGGTCTCCTCCGGGCACTGATGGCGGTTGGTTGCCTATAGGCGGTTGATTGTCGACTGCTGTTCCTTGCAATGTTAAAGATATTGTATTGGTGCTAATGTTGCCTGAGTTATCAGCAGCTTTTGCTAGTATGGTATGAATCCCACTACTAAGGATAGCATTGAATGACCATGACGTAGTACCGCTGGCATCTGAAAATTCGTCATTATCGATCTTTACCTGAACAGAAGCCAGTCCATCATTGTCTGAGGCTGTGCCAGATATGGTGACATTGAACCTGTTCGCATTCGTACCATTAATGATTGCTGTGACTCCGAGCGAGATTATATCGACCGAAGGCATCATTCTATCAATGACGGTGTCGTCGATTATATTGACAGATATTGATGCCAACGCTTGGTTTCCAGCCATATCCGTTGCCGTAACCGTGATCCTATGCGTACCGTTCGTCAATGCTGCCTGGAACGACCAGTTTCCTGTGCTGGGCTCAAGCGTCGCGGCACTTGTTGATCCTCCATTCATAGATACAACCACTGAAGTTATGCCACTTGCATCTGACGCCGTTCCATTTAGCATTACATTTGTTGTAGTAAGTGTAGCATTGTTTGCAGGTGATACTATGCTGATCACTGGTGCTGTGGTATCTATTACGAAGGATGTGGTAACTATAGCAGTGTTATTAGTAAGGTCTGTTAAGGCAGCCTGAGCAGTGTGATTTCCATCTAAAAGATCGACCGGACCGAAAGTCCAAATACCCGAAGTTGTGTTCAGCGATACTGGTAACGACACGCCTCCGTCTATGGCTACCTCGATTGATTGCACGTGAGATGAATTAGTGACACTGCCAGTTATGGTGACGTTAGATGTATTGAGCTTAACGCCCTCTACAGGGGAGGTAATTGTTATCTCGTTTATCATTGTGTTGACCATTATAGTCACGTTAGCCTTACTTACATTGCCAGCCATGTCCGTTGCCCTTACAGTGATGTTGTGGGTTCCATCAGCAATTATTGCATTGAATGACCATGAATTGGTACCATTGGCCTGCGTGAAGGTACTGTTATCTATCGATACATGAATAGATGCTACGCCATTGGCATCGGCAGAGGTACCTGTTAAGGCAACATTCGAGGTGTTCAGGGTAGCGTTCCTGGCGGGTGATGTTATGCGTAATGTTGGTGCTGTGGT
>JAZFZF010000135.1:0-8931 GCA_036443875.1 Nitrososphaerales archaeon | reverse complement strand
GATAATGAAGTTAACTTATCAGATCTATGTAATTACCAAGCACACGGTCATGATGACTGGATCTAGATAGTATCAATTTACCTCTATCGTCGTACTTCGAACAGGTGAGATTGCATTTGGATCATCGATACTTTCCCAGACAAATATCTCTACAGAAAATATTCCTTGAACATCAGGGACCCAGGATTGTGCTGCTTTGAATGACTGCTTCGGTGGGAGTTCTCCAGTTACCCACGAAAGTGATACCACTGCACCTTCATCGTCCTTTATCTGAACTATATATGCGAAGGGTTGATTCTTATTTTGGCTATTTACTATCTCTGACTCGATAAGCACCTGCTGGCTTACCGAAAGCTCATGTACACTTTCTCTCATACCATCCAAAATTTTTGGTTCTGATACAACTGCCCTTTCGAGGGGTGGGACGAGGTATCCTATGTTTGCGGAAGCGAATAATTCCTCCACTTCTATGGTCTCGACCCCACTTGCACTTAAGGGCGCTGGTGGCGGCAGTGTTTTGTCAGTATACTTCACGGTTATGGTATCACCTTCAGAAACTCTGAGCCTCGTTCCAGTGCTCTCCTCGTGCAATGTGAAGGTAAGAATCTCTTCAAAGATTCCAGTTTTGGCACCTGTCTCTCGTAGTGTTACCAACGATCCACCCCTGTCAGTTGTTGACCAAACCCTGACCTGCAAGGTATCGATTGTCTTTGGACGTCTATTTTCATCGATATCTATAACTATTATCCTGGCTGAATCTGTAACTTTGTAGGTTGGTTCCATAGGCATTATTTCGCTTGTGTAAAAGTCAACATCCACACGGCTAGTGAGGATCCTGTCTTCAGATGTGATCAATTCGATGATGAGATCATCGTCCCTTTGAACCACTATATCTCCAGACAAGAGCTTCAGGTCTGGCGTTAATCTTATGTTAGCCTCGAAGACACCGCTATTTGCTGAAGTTTCAGTAAGCATGAGCTCTTGAGCTGTTTTCTGCATCTTCGACATGGAAGTGGTAAACAATTTTGCCGTTAGCGTCTCTATCTTCTTAGGATCAGAGTTCTGATATTTTATAATAACAGTAACTTCATCAAATGGCGTGTACTTTGTCTTATTGAAAACTATTTCGGGGTCTCCCTGAGATAAGGCTCCTGAGAATCCAGTGACCAATATCATTATCAAGAAAGCTATGCCAAATGATCTGCATGGAGATGCCATGGTATTATTATGTAGATTACGGTTTATTGAGTTTAACCTCCATTGTTCTTATCGCTGGGTAAGCGATAGGTCATATTACAATCAAGTGAAAGTTATAGCAGTAGTCGAAATCCTAAATCATCAACTTAGAGGTAACAGTTGGCGAGAGTACGAGCAGTAACCATAATTTGACACATTGTATTTGGCGTTGTATTAGGTATTGCCCGACGGTTAAGAAAGATCGGTCCGTTGTTCGAATCTAAAAATTCAATATGCATTCCATATTTAATAAAATTGAGTATCTATCTAACATGCATAATGGGGAAGGTTACAGATTACAACTTTCAGGACCAGTTTGTATTAGAGCCTCAAGCAGGTCCCTCATGTGGCAAGAAATCCTTCAGAATTTGTAAAATCTACCGTTCATACTTTTATGTCACTCTGGTTCAAGAGCAGAATTGTAAAAATGAGACGCACTACAGAAATTAAATATAAAAGAGTTAGTTATTTCAGTCCTGACTTTAACTTGAGAATGCTGTCGATTATTGTTTCATGATCTGCATCTGATGTTGTAGTTACATATAGGAGATATTGATCGTCCAAAGGCATGGTGATCCGTTTAACCTTTTCATATACTGCCAACACATACCTTCCTTTGCCAATCTTAGGGGCAAGTTCGTTACGTAATCTCCATATATTCACAGCTTCCTCAAGTGATCGTTTGCTTTCTTCAGGGGTAAGTAGATTCTTGACCCCCTCACGGTGACCAGTGTGCATTATTTCACCATTAAAATCGAATATTGTAGCAAAACGAATCTTTGGATCGATTTTCATGACAAGTTCATACACTGCTTTATAGTCCATAGTCATTGTAGGTAATTATTAATAATAAAGTTTGTAAGGTTAATAGATTTGTAATACCATACTGTCTCAACAAAACAATAATATAATATCTGATTTATGTAGAATAATCTTATGGAAGATTTTCTGTTGGGATGCTCTGGATGGAATTATCCTGATCTTCCCCCAGATGGCTGGCTGGGAGTTTACTATCCAAGCAGAAAGACCAAGAGGCTTCAGTATTATTCAAAATTCTTCAAGACTGCAGAGATGGACTCTACCTTCTATGACCATCTATACTCCAAGATGACAAGGGGAACTTTTATTGGACTCGTCAGGGCAACACCAGAGAAATTTCAGTTCTCCATTAAGGTTCCTGAAACGATAACACATAGCAAGAAACTAAACACAAAAGTAGGAGCCATTACTGATCTAGAGAAATTTCTCGACAAGATATCTCCGTTAAAAAGAGCGAAGAAGCTCGGGGCTGTCCTGATTCAACTTCCTCCAAGCTTTACTGTTGATAAGTTCAAGAAAATTGAAGGGTTTCTGGACAGACTACCAAGTGGATACGATTATGCAGTAGAATTCAGGCATAAATCATGGCAGACCGAAGGCCCTTGGGAGATGCTGAAGCATTATAATATCGCGACTGTAATAACAGATTGCCCAGATGAGGAACTTCAATTCCTATCGGAACCTGTTGTCACTGCAGATCATTCATTTGTAAGATGGCATGGCAGGAAAAAAGGTTTCTGGTACGACTATCTCTACAGCAAGGAGGAGTTGGAGCCGTGGGTTGAAAAAATTACACAGATTAAAGAGCAGACAAAGGTCGTAAGAGGCTATTTCAATAACCACTGGGCAGGAAAGGCAGTTCTCAACGCATTCCAATTCAAGGAGATGAATGGAAGGTTATCGGAAAGTGAGAAAAGAGCCATGGAGCATGCTGAAAAGTATCTTTCAGGAGAAAAGATAGGCATAGAGCAGTGGATGCAAGGTAGTTAGATTTCAGATCTGGTACCGTATTTATACCGTAAAATACCTTAAATATTACCGATTCGTACGAGTCTGTACCATGCCGTGCCATGCAGATCTGCTGAAGCGTTTCCCAGTGAAATTCCAGAATGCTTCTGCTCTAATCGGATTAAATTCGGGCATTGCAGAGCTCGATAAACTGCTTGGTTTCATACCTAAAGGTAAGATAGTATTTATCAAAGGTTCACGATCACGTAAACATATACTCGAATTATTTTGCTTAAGATCGATAGTACAATACCATAATTACTGTATAATCATTGATGGAGGTAATAGTTTCGATCCATATTTACTGTCAAAACTTGCTCCCATCAAAGAAAATCCAAAGGAAGTGTTAAGCAGAGTAATAATATCCAGAGCATTTACATGTCATCAACTAGCATCTTTGATAATACAAGAAACAGCAAAGATCGTTGATATGTTTCCAACAAACTTCATAGCAGTATCCGATATGATTCATTTGTTCACAGATCCAGAGTCAGATATAGATGAATATGAAATCGAGATGATGCTTCCAATGATGTTCAAGTCTTTGCACTATCTAGCAAATCACAAGGATGCTATAGTAGCAGTTACGTCAGATACTACAAATATATGGTTAACTAGAATGGTAGAGTCCTACTCGGACATTATTTTGACGGTAAATGATTATACGGAAAGAGTTAATGTGACTTTGGACAAGCATCCATTACGCCAGATGGCTTCTACAGAACTGACCTTGAAGCATAAACCAAACATCGTCAAGTCTGCAACAATTGAACGATGGTTGATGATAAATGGGTAGAACAATACCATCATTTCGAATGTTGTTAAATGCAGAAATTGTAAGATGGAGAGAGTTCAGAAGTAAACTAAGTAACGATAAGACAGTATTTGATGAACTCATGAATAGTAGTAAACTTCACTCATCAGCATCCTCGGCTGCACTGAGAATGAATGTATTTGAAAGTTTGTGCATGGCTATCCTACTAGACCATCAAAAGCGATTGGAGAATTTCGCTACAGAGCTGGAACAATTGCATCTATGATAGCAATGAAGAGATTTGAAGAAGTACAAGATTGGCAGGGCTTTCTTAACGCATTGCGAGCAGACGATAGAATTGTGTTCAGAAGGATGCTAACAGATCTGGAGAAATATGCAGAGGTAATAGGTCAGCAAGAGAACCCCGCAGAGGCGATGATCATTACTATACTGCTACAGCAGCACAAGATCATAAAATGGCTTGAAACTGAGATACAGAAACTGAAAGCAGAGAAGAAGAGTTGAGTCAATTGGTAGAAGGATGGATACTGGATATACATCCTGGTTTAAAGCGAGATCGAGAGATGGTGATATGGCTAAAGCAGAGGAATGGTAAAGTAATCAGTTTGATCGATAAATGGTCTCCATCGATCTTTGTTTCAGCAGATAGCAAAGAAGATCTGAACAGAATATTACGAGTTCCTAAAGTTAGACTGCTCATATCTGATTTTGATTTCGAAGATAAGATTGAAGATATCACTGACAAGAAATCACAAGAGGTTCTAAAGTTAACACTTAAGAATGCTAAAGATATAATGAAACTTGCAAAGTCAGTTTATTATTCAGCTCCTTATGGTAGATATCAGATTTACAATGCAGATATCGATCCTGCACAGATTTACATGTACGAACATGACTTGTTCCCACTTGCATTTGTTAAAGCATGTATTAGCAATGGTAGGATCAAATGGAATCTATTGGATTCTCTCGATATAATAGATTACGAAATACCTAACCTGACAGAATTGTACATGCAAGTAAACCATGGCAAACAACACTTGCTGGTAAAGCCTACACATGGAATCAAGTCTATGGAATTGTTAGTAAACAATGATAGGATAACAATTGAAGGCAACGAGCAAGATATTCTGTTACAACTAGTACAGCAAATTCAAGAGATTGACCCAGATTTAATATTCACTAATAATGGCGATTCATTCATTGTTCCAAGTTTATTGCAAAGAGCCCAAGTAAATGGTCTATCTGAAAAGATGCTTTTAGGAAGATATAATGAGCCAATGACTTTACCAAAAAGAAAAGGTTCAACATACTTTTCATACGGAAAAGTGATCTACAAGCCAAGACCTGCTAGATTCTTCGGTAGAGTACATATTGATACCTCAAACACATTTGTTTATGCTGAATGTAAGCTTGATGGACTTTTTGAAGTGGCAAGAACGTGCAGAGTTCCATTAGATACTACAGCAAGAGCATCAATTGGAAGGATCATGACTAGTATAGAATTCTACCATGCATACAAAGATAACATACTAATCCCATGGAAGCCTACACTTGCTGAGAGATTCAAGAGTGCTTGGGATCTGACTGTAGGCGATAGAGGTGGCTTTATCTTTGAACCCAAAGTAGGGGTTCATGACAATGTTGGAGAGATAGACTTTTCTTCACTGTATCCAATGTTGATGTTCAAAAAAAATATAAGTGCGGAAACAATAGGCTGTGAATGTTGTTCTGATTCAAAAATAAGAGTTCCAGAACTTGACTACAATATTTGTGAGAAAAGAATCGGTATAATTCCCAAAGCACTTGATTTGATATTACAGAAGAGATCTAGATACAAAGAGCTGAAGAAATCTGCACAGGATAGCAATACTATAGAAATTTATGATGCTAGACAAACCGCATTGAAGTGGGTTCTTGTCTCATGCTTCGGATACCTTGGATTTAGAAATGCAAAATTTGGAAGGATAGATGCACATATGGCAGTCTGTGCATTTGCTAGGAAGACATTGTTTGACGCTGTAAAGATTGCAGAGAATAACGCCTACGAGATCATTCATGGTATCGTTGATTCGCTATGGTTGAAGAAACGTAATGCCAGAGAAGAAGATTATGATGAACTATGCTCACAAATCGAGAAAGAAACCGGACTACCAATGTCATTCGAAGGAATGTACAGATGGATGGTATTTCTACCATCAAAGATGCATGATGGACTACCAGCCATTAATAGATATTTCGGCGTATTCAAGAATGGTGAAATTAAGATGCGTGGAATTGAAGCTAGAAAGCACGATACACCAGAGTTCATCAGAAAATGTCAATTGGAGATGTTACAAGTTCTTTCGCGCTATAATGCTACGGAAGTCAAACAACATCTTACAGACGCAATAGCAGTTCTTGTAAAGTATGTAGGAATGCTTGAAGATAGGCAGGTACCTATCAAAGATCTTATCATAACCAAACGCCTTGGCAAAAGCGCTTCAAATTACAAGAAAAATATTCTTCAAGCAGTAGTTTCTACAGAGCTTGCCAAGCATGGTAGAAAACTTAATGCTGGAGAAGCAATAAGTTATATCATAACAGACTTTTACAACAAGAACCCAGCTAAGAGAGCTATTCATATTGATCTGATTAATGGAAATGCACACTATGATATTAGAAAATACTTGGAGATGCTTATTGATTCAGCTAGCACGATTTTAAATCCTTTTAGTCCTACAAACCCTCTACAAACAACACTGCAAGACCAATGACTTTTTGAAACATGAAATTTCATATAAAACAGTACTGGATCTATAGTTTAACCATAAAGTTTGCAGATTCATAAATTGTACTCATTATCTCTTCAGTTGCAGCGTAAGGTACTGATCCGTTGTGTATAGCAGTATCAGATCCATCTGTAGAGGAGATTTTTCTGGAGTATCGATGGTATAATAATGTCTTAGTAGATTATCCTTATAGATTAGCAGACTTTGATCTAATCATGGTTACTAATGCCATACTGAGTGTAACCAAAAGAACGGTCACAGCAAATCCAAACTCTGGAACTACCTGAGTAGGAACTTCAACTTTGTAGGCTCTCGGTATTATCAACACTGTTTCATTACCAATGATATCATCTAATGCCTTCATCTGCTCGAAGATCCCATGAACCGGAACTGTTACGTAAGGCATCAAGGCTCTTACCATGTTAGCAGCATCATCCGGTGAAGCTGTGGGAGAAGGCATGCCAGCTGGTACAAACGCAAGATGAACCTCAGAACCGATATCATTCAATTCATCAACAAACCCTGAATCCGAGCCATGAAATACCGTAATGCCATCGACGTCGATCAAATACATCACAGGCCTTTCAGAAGGATGCTCCGCAGGTATTGCCTTTACAGTCATCTCGTCAATAGTCTTAACGTCATGAGGAAGGATCTCGATCAGCTTATCTTCAGCGATCTTCTCTCGCAATGACGGATAGACCCCAGCACTTACCATCACTGGCGCACCTGTCTTTTGATGAATTGCAAGTATCGAGTCTGCATCGAAGTGGTCGTTGTGCTCATGTGTGATAAGTATTAGGTCAAGGGATTGTAGGGCATTGATATCGTCGGCTTGAAGAATATTGGAAGGGTCAATGATTATCTTATGTTGAGAAGTTTTGACCATAACTCCGGCAGATGCAGCTGCAGCCAACTCTCCTCTGCCTTCGCCAAGCCACATGAAGGCTACTTGCCCTTGATTTAAGTTAGTGACATAAAACTCTGAAATCCCTTCCTCCAGACTCTTTTGTGCAAAAGCAGGAAAAGCAGGTAAAAGCAGGATTGTTAGGACAAAAAGTTTAACAATCATAAATCAATTCGAAGTTTGAACTATAAAAGCTTGTATCTATCAAGAAGTGCTAACCACTAACATTGATCGAATTCTTTGATTGGGTTACCTGAAGTAACAAAGTGTGCTACTCTTGATTTCGCGTAAATAGTCCACTGCCTTTAACGATTTGGAGGAAGCATTCATATATAATCGCTTTCCACTTATTGATATGGTCGAGCCACATGTTTATGCAGCCGTTGCTGCGCTTTTTTACGTTGGTATAGACTTGGCAATCGCGCTGTATTACTCAGGTAAGTATGATGACAAGGAGTGGAAGAAAGTAAAATCATTTGGCATTTTTACGAAAGCATTGAAGAATGTTATGAAGAATAATAGCGAGAGCTTTAGAAATACAGACTAGACCATATGTGTATACATTGCTGAGTTTAGTTAGTCAAAATCCATTCCTCTGTTTGACGAGATTAGAGTTTGATCCTGTGATTCTGTTGATACGATCCTTATTTCTCCCTCCGAACTCTAAGCATAGCCATTATATTCTATATATGATACTACGATTTGCACCAGAATTTCTTATTTGGCAGTCATCTTCATTTCATGGATGATCCGGCGAACTTGTACAGCAGGCGAGTGCTAAAAGTCTCTAGTTGGATTATGAAAGCAACCAGATCAATGTTCCCAATGCGATAAACATAACAGGATTTACGGCCCCGCTTCTCTGCTGTATATTAAAAAGTCGATCGGCTACATGCAAGCGATCTCTAAGGTATTCAATCGAATGCTGTGAAAATGATAATAGACTAGGCTCATCGTGATATAACTTAACAAGTGGGAATTTGAGCTCCCACCTGTGTTCATCTAGGTATTTGGTTATCTTTTCCATTGATGGTTTTGGCTCGTCAAGTTCAGAAGGCAAGAGATAGATTACGTGTGGATTAATGAAAATCTGATGTGTTTCATTTTCTATAAATCGCCACTCCGCTTTTGCTCTTTGCTTTGCCAGCAAATTAAAAACAGAGTTCCATGAGGATATGAACCCATTCAAGCTTACCGTGATCGCATCTAAACTAATAGACATTACCTGCTGGCTTAATCCTATCGAGAGTAGTATACCAGCGATTACTATCAATATGCTATCATCCCCCTTGATCATGACAACAAGCCAAGTTGTCAGCACTCCAAAGACAATGCCGATTATGGCAGCACTGGTAATAATTTCACGTTCCTCCCGCCCGATCAAATCTATGTTGTATTCCCGAGGGCTTCTTCTCTGT